>JAOZOH010000182.1 GCA_029933365.1 Desulfuromusa sp.
ACCAAGACTGCTAATGACAAAGTAAAAAGACTGTTAGCTGCATTGGGTCGAAACCTGCGCGTTCTCAACCATGTTTGGCTTATAAAGAGATCTAGGAAAAGTCGACTTCATGAAAAGCTTTATTATTTCAGCCACCCAACCCCCCACGTTCTGGTAGGAACCTTTAACCCCTCCGGAGATTCCCCAGAGGATCCTGCTATTATCCGTGAGATTGGTGATCAGGATCAAGGACACAATCTTCTCGTTGAGATTTCAGATCAAATCTTGGTTCGGGCTCTATACACACATGCACGTCGCCTGTTCCGGATGGTTCACGGAGTCTGGGAACGCTTTTTACCCAAAAACAACCGAATCATCTCCTCTGGTAAAACCCAGATTCTCTTTTTCCCGAGAGGAAACAATAAAGAATTTTATCAGTTATTTTCCAATCTTAGAACCGGTAGTAAACTACGAATGGCAGTTTCTCATCTGAACGATCCAAATATCTGTAACCACCTGATTAAATTAGCCCAGCAAGGTATTGAGCTTGAAATTTTAACTCATGATACGGAACGGCGCGTTCCTTCATGGGTTGAAAAGGAGATGCTTGAGAATAACGTCATTTTCAAACGTTACACCCATCCAGAAGGTTTTCCGATGCATAATAAATTTATGCTGATTGATACTCCAGAGAGTCAGATTGTAACTTTTGGTAGCATGAACCTCTCGACACGATCCCTTCATGCCAACCATGAATTGTTAGTCATCAGTGAAGATCCATCTCTCTACCAGGACTTTTCACGGCGTTGGGATGAGATGCTATTTGAAATGGAGGGAAATTATATCCACAGTTTTTCTGACTATCAATAAATGTCAGTTACTTGCAATCAAATATAATTATTTCTGACAACAATGGCCTCTTTCTCTGAGGGACGATAAGCCCAAACTAGAAGTATATTTGAATTTGACGCGGGATTGACCTAGAAAATATCTTAGGAACAAGACACCTTATCAGGTATTCTGAGAACCAAACCACCGGTTGCACTTAAAAGTTAAATCCTGGATCATTTTAAATATGGTTAATAAAATAAAAATATTTCTTCGGCACATGAGAAAAAGAAAGCAGCTAGAGACAGTATTAGAAACTAGCATTGCTTCAACTCAACAAACTATTGAGCAGGCTCTAATTGAAAACCTTGGCATTCAGCTAGATATAGAATCTAGTTACAATGGCCTTGCTGGTATGAACAATATTGGCATATTCACTCACAAACTAAAAAATCATAAAAATATTTTTGCGATAAGTAAGTTGCAAAAAACTGCAGGAGCAAGGAGGGAATATACTTTTCAGTGTTGGCAAAAAAATAATTTAGATAACATGCTCGCAGCAAAAGCTTTTTTATTAGGTTCTTTTAGGAATGAGCACTATTCCTGGGTTACAAGTGAGGCTCTACATATCCCAAAAAGTTTCCCTGATTCTGGGATTAGATCTCTTTTCGACAGATTAAATGTTCCAGATGAAAAACTGACAAAGCTTTCCATAGATGGGCGTCTTGAATCGCTAAGAACAGCGTTGGAAGGCAACACAAAGATAAAATCCATTTTAGTTAGCCTTGTCTGCCAATTGGAGACTGAGGATGCAAAACAGTTCACAATAGAATTTTTCCAGGAAAGAAAAATGCTATTGGAGTGTTCAAGTGGCCTATATGATAATATAAATGAGCTCATTCATATGTATTTTTCCCATATCTTTGAAGATGACATATCTTTTATGTATGGGTTGATACATGGAGACTTTAAGAAACAAAATATCTTGGCTGATAAACAGAGTAACCTCAAAGTCATAGATTTACAGTATTTTACTTATGGTGTTAGAATTTGGGACTTAGCTTTTTATTATTCAAAAGATAAACGTGAATTTTCGATTATCTATTCTTTATTACTACGAAGTTTTACTTGGACAAAAATAGAAAGGGAAACTTTCATAATTTTCTACCTAATAGCATCATCACTTCACCTTAAGGCGAAAAATGCTGAGGATATTTCACACCGAAAGCTCGAGCCAGCCGTTAGATGTTTTTTTAACTCGCTGAAAGAAACAGATTTACATAATAAACTACCCTGCAGCAAGCCACAGGGTATCAAATAGCTCTAACTGCTCAGATTCAACAGTTGATGTTCTTTTTCTCGACCCTGGTTTCTGACCTATTTAGCAGAGTTGGCAGAAAACGAATTTGATGTGCAGGGAACCTGTCGGGAAGGTCAGATCAATGATTATTATGGAATAATATCATTTGGATTTTGTGAAGCCATCCAGTTAAAGAGTTTTTCATATTCCGGTGCCAATTCATCAATTTTTACTATAATTTCATGAAGTTCATCTGGATGCTTTGCAATAGGAATTTTTACGCCAGCGGAAGCAATGAGTTCGGTAATTTTATGAGTATTACTTGTGGAGACTGCAAATGGGATTCTTGCTTTACAGGCGGCATACATAGCGTGATGTCGACCTGTAATCAAATAGGAACATGTTTTTAATGATAAAACAAAAGAACTCCAGGAAATATTTTCCATTGGAAAATAATCTATATCTTTAAATAGATACTTATCCTGAGACCAGGATTTAGTTTCAGGAAAATAAAAATCAGTTTTCACTGGCTTCCCTTCGAAATTTATTATCTTATCCTTTTTATCAATATGTGAAAAAAATGAAGCATCAATCACAACTGTTGAGTCAACTTTATGTATATTTTTAAGTTCAGATTGACTTAATTCTCCCCTTACAGTAATACCCGACAGCTTTTTTAATACATGATCAAACTCATTAGAGTTATTTTGCCATACTGTATTTAATAAATATGCAGGAATTTTATTATCAACAGCTTTTTGCAAAACAGACATTTTTTTTAAAAAAGTCTTTCGGTTATTGTGCATAGAACCCTCACCATTAACGATCAGAATATCATATGACATATTGCTTTCTACGATTTCCCAACCTCTATCTTTGGCTGCCCTTTCGAGCGAATCAATAACTGCCTTACAGCCACAGTGAAGCTTAGAATGATCGCCAAGAATACGAACTCGTAATGGTTTATTTAATCTTGGTTTTTTAGAAAAAGAGGGGGCTCTGTAGTCATCTTTTAACTCTTTATTTTTTATAAAACCGAGACAAGAGGCAATTTTTTTTAGGTAATTCATAATAATCGGGAACCCTTTGAGTAGGTATCTCACTATTGTCCGGTTAATATTTTTAAATTCAACCACTTATCATTTAGAGAGTTAGAAATTTATAAAAAAGAATAGGGTTGGGGCAGGGGTTTGAGCTTCTTTCTGTCAAGAATCACCAACCGATAGCTGCTCAGGAAAACCCAGACCTGACTCATCATAGCGCTGATCAATGTTCCGTAAAACGACTTGACCTACAAGGGCTATTTGAAAGATAGCTCCGCTTACCGCATATTTAATCATAACATAGCTGTTAGTGAATGCTTTACTCTTTATCAGGATTTTTCGCAATACTGGAGTGAGATAGGGATGCTAAGAGATGTAAATAATTTCTGGGGGAGCACCTCCTGTGTTCAAGTGGAGGGGCTTTTTTTCACATGTTGCTCAACCATCAGATTGAGTATTTTATTTGCGGGGTCCCCAGGAACGAGAACATGTTTTAAGAATAGTTCAACGTTTAATTTCAACTGATTGTACTTGGTTTTTTCCGTGAGCTGATCCAGAAATCTTTGCCAGTCTTCAAAATTGTCTAACAGCGTAAGCGGTGAATAGTAGTTGAGATCCAATCCGTATCTGGTTACTGCAACAGGAATTTTTGCCAGTGCCCCATCCAAAGCGATGGTAGAAGGGGTGGTGATCACACCCAACGATTGAGACAGCAACCAAGGTGTCGTAAGGTGTGCTCCTTCCTTCCCCAGTAAATCGACAACATCAACATTCTCCATGCACTTCAGCGCATCGGCTAACTCACTGCTCCGCTTACGGACAGAAACGGGATGGGACTTTAAAATAAAATGAAACTCTTTTCGATGCTCAGAAATCTCTCTCAGATCTTGTATAAAAGCTAATCGGTATTTTTTGTCATATCGATGCCAGTGTAAGTTATCAAAAATACCAATAATATGCCGCTCTCCGCTGTTGACTATAGAATTTTGTGTATGGGTAACAAGCTTTTGTGGGCATCCCACCGCAATAGCTTTTTCCAAAGTGTCTGCTCCAACCCACGATGGTAATTCTTCTATTGCTCCCCAAGTGAGAACTGTCTTTGATTTAAATTTTACGTCAGAACCGTGAAATTTATCGCGATAACTCAAACCAATTGTCTCAAAACCGTGTTGCATCATATAAGTTGAAACACCTGCGGCATTGGCCAGTTTTGTCAGTATATATGGGAGCTTGTCGGCGGAGGAAGAATTCTCCACCGTGGATAAAAAAGCATCAGCTTGCAACAACTCCTTTGAAAGTAACAACAGCTTTTCTGAACTAACCAATTGATCAACAACAACGCCTTTTTCTTGCAGCAAAGGCAATATGTCTCCAAATACTTTACGGAGCCAAAAAGTAACCAAGAGATCCTCTCGGGTTCTTGCTCTGTCATGAATACTGATTAGTAATTCTACATCCTGTCTTCTGTTGATAAGAATAATAATACGGAGTGGTGTTTTTTTACTGGGGACATTAACAACAGGCTTAAAAATAAATCGGTAAATTGAGATTATAACGGTTAATATACCAGCATAGACTTTGACTATTTTTTTAGAATATTTAATTGCCATTTTATTTATAACGATAGAGTTGTGGCTCCACTATTATAAGCCTTTAGAATAAA
>JAOZOH010000183.1 GCA_029933365.1 Desulfuromusa sp.
ACAATCATAATCCCATCTTCTGTTATTCTAAATTTATCCTCATAACAGACAACCAAACGTTTTTTAACCTCTGGATGGTCATTTACAAGGCTGCGTAACCCCTTTAAATGCTTTGCGTTAATGGTGTGACTTGCTTTGATCTCAATTGCCACTTCCATATCGTTGATAATAAAATCAACTTCTGTCCCCCCGGCTAAGTGCCAATAATAAAGTTCAGCAAAGGATTCATTATACATATTGTAGGCACTCAGTTCGTGAAAACACCAATTTTCAAACGCTTTACCAAAGAGCTCAGAACCCTGTTCGAGTATGCCACGCTTTGCCAGAAAATTTACAATACCGACATCTGAAAAATAAAATTTTGCCGAGGCGGCAACTCTTCGCTTTGGACGCTTTCGAAAACTGGGCAACCACCTCCCCAGCAGTGTATCTTCCAGTATTTGGAAATATTCTTTTATCGTCTGACTTGAGACACCACAATCACGTGCAATTGTCGAAAAGTTCACCGGCTCCGTATCTGAGAGAGCCGCCATATTGAGAAATTCAGAAAAAACCGGAAGATTTCGAACTAACCCTTCGGCGGCTATTTCTTCTTTTAAATAATTAGCAACGTAAGCATTCAGCAAACGTTTTGGTTGATTGGATAAATAAATACGCGGCAGATAACCTTGATTAATCATTCTATTCAGGTCAAAATCATTTCCGAGTTCGACAGCAGTCAAACCAAACAACTCATAACGGACCGCCCGACCACCCAGCAAATTGGCATGACCACGCCGCACCTTTCTGGCGCTCGACCCACACAAGGCAAACTGTACCTGACGATTTTCATGTAGCCAGTGAACTTCATCAAGTAGTGCCGGTATTTTCTGCACTTCATCTATGACAACAAAACAGGGTTGATCACTATTTGGCAATTCCTGCCGTAATAGCTCCGGCTGCTGAAGATAACGGCGGAATTCCTCAGCTTTCAACAGGTCTATCCAGATAGCATCAGGATAGGTTGCCCGTAACAAAGTTGATTTTCCGGTTTGACGCGGCCCCCAAAGAAAAAATGTTTCATCAACTTCCGTCGGCAACTGTAGTTTTCTTGTAATCATTCAGGCTCCGGGTCACACAATGCATACTTGAATATTTCATGTATTTCTCAAGTTCTGATTAGATTTATCAGAAACAAGTTGTATTGACAAGAAAAACAATTAAGCTACAATGTCACAACAACATCACAATCAGCAATCGTCGATGGACGGTGCGACACCACGACCAATGTTCTTTTGCCCTTCAACTGAAATAGCAACTGGCGGATTTCAGTATCTTTCTCCTCATCCAGCGCACTGGTTGCCTCATCAAAAATAATCAGTTCGGGATTACGGTACAACGCCCGGGCAATAGCGATCCGCTGTCGCTGTCCTCCTGACAAGCGGACTCCCCGTTCACCAATCATGCTGTCGATACCAGCAGGAAGTTGATCGATAAAATCGATGGCTGCCATCTGGCAGACATTCAGAACCTGCTCACGGTTAATACCTGATTGAGGTAAACCAAAGGCGACATTTTCGGCCAAGGTGCCATCGAAGATATAGGGGAACTGTGGAACATAACCTATCGATACTTGCCATTGATCGGCATTCTCCAAAGTTAATTCAACGCCATCAATTGAAATTGTCCCCTGCTGCGGATGCAACAAACCGGTCAACAGATCGACAAAGGTACTTTTTCCACACCCCGATGCTCCCATGATTCCCAGCGACTGGCCACAGGGGATGGTGAGATCCAAAGATTGAATAATTGACTGGTTATCATCGTAACAGAAACTGACACCCCGAAAACTGATCTCCCGATCAAAAGAGAGGGGCGTCACTGCAGCAGAACTGGACTCTGACTTTTCTGGTGATTTTGGTAATGCTTCCAACAACGATTCGACAAACGGCTGGGCCGCCCGCAATCCGGTCATTGAGGAGACCACCCGGTTAAAGGCCGGCAACGTCCGCCAGGCCGTGACCGCCAGTAGTGCGGTTGTTCCGGTTGTTTCCAGCGGAGAATAGTCCAGCACAAACAACATGAACAAAATAGCACCGGCAATCAGAACAAAGCCTAACGTTTCCAAAGCCAGCAATGGTGATTCACGCCAGAACTGCTGAGAGCCGAACATCCGGGCAAAATCATCGGCTTTAGTGGAAAAACCTTTGACAAAAAAATTGGCTGTGCCGGTTATTTTAACATCTTTTACACCATGAATTGAGCGGGTCACATTACGATTCAGCTCCAGGTCGCACTGTTTGCACCCCTGAGCACTGCGATCCAATCCTTTGCGCAGCAATCGATAGACGACAAATCCAGCACTCCCCTGAATGACGATAAACAGCAATGAAACCAGCGGCTGCACCAGCAATAATGCCGCGAGCAGAACAATCAAGATCAAAGTTTCGCTGAAAACCCGCAGATGAGGGGTAATAAAACCACGCCCCAGATTGGTGCGCCATTGAACCAGCTGGATCAAGTCGGCACTATTTTGTGACAGATGCCACCGATAATCACGATTGAGAAAACTCTCAAGCAGTCTCTGACCAAAAAATGCCTCGGTCAAAGCCCCATAACGGGCCATCTGATAGGTGACAATTCCGCTAAAAAAGTTTTTAAAGATAACCGCCCCGATGACAAGAAGGCTTAAGCCACCAATCAAGTTTTTAGCTGAGGCAGTTAACAATGAAGCAAAGGGGACAATATCGATAAGAGAACGGCTGGATACCGCCTGCCAGGTTGACTGAGGATCAGAAACCGCAGCGGCATAAAATGCGATCAGACCAACGGTTGCCGTTTCAACACAGGCTAATAACAACATCCCACCCAAAAGCCACCAGAAGCGGACTTTCAGATTTGCTGGGCATATTTTAAATACCTGTTGAAACAATGACATTTATTTTCCAAACTGAAACGTTTCAAAAATCTTTAGCTTTGTACCCAAAGGCCCAGCGGTAATTTTTAAGACGCTTAGGGATTCAATGACCTGCGCTATTAATTTTCAATCCATTCACTGATTCGGATTAAAGACATAACCATGTACCTGCCGATAATATTTTTCAAAATCATCAAGGTGATGTTCGATGATAGACTGAACAATCTCACCTTTAATTTCCTGATATTCATGGACAGAAATATTTCTAAATCCAACCATTTTCTTGAGAATATCCGCAGTTTCAAGCCTTATGACGCGATGCTTTGCCAACAAACTAAACGACTGACTATAATCACTGGGCAATCCGAGGCCATATTTAGCAATAACGACATGAGCCAGATCAATTGATGCCTGAACAGCCCGCTGCAAATTGAGGACAGACAGATCCTCTTTCATCCACAGAGGTAAATCGGCACCCTGAATTTCTTGAATTGTGGCCACACACTTTTTAATGATTGAAATTTTAGCTAAAACAACATCAATTTCATCGCCCATAATTCGGCCTTATCAAAATATTGTCCTCAATTATTTTTCGTGATTGTTTAAAATCAAGGTAACGACTCATTACATCGGCCTGGTAAGCAAGCAATTGTTGTTTTGACTTTGCAAACAATACTTCACCGTTAGCAACAACCTGAGAAGCAATGATAATATCGGCGGTATTCAAACAGATAAGATCAAGCTTTCTCCCAACCAAAAATTCGAACTGCTCTGCGACATCAAAGTACGATAAATCTTCGACAATTGCTGGATGAAAAAATGCCGCACAATCGACATCACTCTCACTGCGCACAGCGGCTTCCCCTTTTGCCCATGAGCCAAAAAGAAAAACAAAGTCAGCTTTATCTTGAAGCAGCTCTCGCAGAATTTTTTCAATCTCTATTTTAGTTTTCATTGTTGGTGCCATTCCACAAAAACAGTCAATACAACTCCATAACGACAAACGTAGCGATCTGATAGCTTGAGCTTAATCCTTTGGATTCTGCACTCGCAACTGGTACTGACCAATCACTTCATCAGCAGTCAAAAAAATCAATCCCTCCGCCTGCGCCTGCGCAATCAACATTCGGTCAAACGGATCACGGTGAAGCGCGGGGAGCTTTCCGGCGAGTTGCCCATGATAGAGGCTGATTGGGAGCTTACTGAACCCTTCATCCTCAACAATCGTATCGATATCCTCCGGAGCTTCAAGCTTACCAAGAGACATTTTTATTGAAATTTCCCAAGTTGTTGCAGCACTCACAAAAATCTGATTACGTTGATCACCAATAATCCCCCGGCACCGTTCCCCAAGCTGCTCAGAATCAGCTAGCCACCACAGCAAAGTGTGGGTATCAAGCAGAAAACGCTGCATCAACCATTCCCCTCAAACGCATCGATAATCTCCTCTGACGTATGGTCAAAATCGTCAGCGATATGGATTTGACCTTTAAACCGACCGGGTTTTCTTTGAACACGATTTTCCTGATGTGGAAGAATATCGAGATAGGGTTTTCCTGCCTTAGCGATCACGACAGTCTCCCCCTGCCAAACTTTTTCTGCCAAAGCCGACAACTTGCTTTTTGCCTCATGCATATTAACTTGCATATCAATCCTCCTAAACTTAGCTAAGTCTAGCTAGATATTGTTGTCATGTCAAGATCACCCCAGGTAAATATCAGCGCTCACCAGAATCACCCAAGACAGCCCAACAACCAGCAACGCCGGATCTTTCAACAAAGCCCGGGTCGGATCGCCCCCTTTTCCTGACAGAACTCGCATCATGTACGACAGAAGACCAAAGCAGCACAACGGAATAACCAGCAGATTACCGTGATGACTGATAACATACATCGTATA
>JAOZOH010000059.1 GCA_029933365.1 Desulfuromusa sp.
TGGATGAAAAAATGTATTCAATCCAAACCTTCGAATCTCCCCCCAACCCCTCTTTACCAAAGAGGGGAGCCTTTAAGCCTCCCCCTTTAAACAAGGGGGATTGAGGGGGATTTTATGCCAGAGTTAAAGCTTGCAATTTCCTAACCGGACACTGCTGTGTATTTTTTATGCTTCAGAAAAAAAAGCGACAGTACGATGATATCATACTGTCGCGGGAAAAGTGGCCAAAGAAGTCCCTAAGCCGGGTTCTGTTCCCCACTGAGGTTACCCACAGCAGGGCGATGATCATTCATCTAGAACCGTTGTTGCCAACGGCCTCAAGCAGCCAGACCCGGGAACTTCGGGCGGACAGCCCTCAAACGTTCCTCTATTCGACCTTGCTCCGGATGGGGTTTACCGAGCTTCCGACGTCACCGCCAGAACTGGTGAGCTCTTACCTCACCCTTTCACCCTTATCCACCGTCGCAAAAGCTTCGATGGACGGTCTTCTCTCTGTGGCACTTTCCCTGGGGTTACCCCCGGTTTCCGTTAGAAACCATCCTGTCCTCTGGAGCCCGGACTTTCCTCCCGTCCGCAGAGCGGACCGGCGATCATCTGTCCTTCTTTGACCACACTGAATTTAAACTTAATTCAGCAAAAGCGGGGCTGTCCCAAGCTTTTGCGACGAGAACCACCGCAGTTTCAAACCCGTAAAACCGGGACAGTCCCCGCTGAAACTGGGGACAATCCCGGTTTTACTTAAAGTGTTCAAGCGTCAACTTCAACGTATAGAATCCGATTACAGTGGGGACAGGTTTGAATTTCTGAAACTTTTAGCAATTGATTATACTGTTGCGGTGGTAACTGCATATTACAACCGAGACAAGCACCATTTTTAGCCAAAGCAAGAGCCAGACCGCCACGCCGTTTAAATAGAGTATGATACTTACGCAACAAACTTACGGGAAGTTCCGCAGCAACCGATTCCCGCGTCTGAGTCCGCTTGAGTAATACTTTTTCAGACTCATCCAGAAGTTGTGTCAATTCAGCACCGCGTGCTTCCGATTTTTCCTGGATAGCAGTAAGCTCACTCTCTTTTTCCAGAATATCATCCTCAAGGGCAATAACTTCCTGCTGCTTTGCCTGCATTTGCTCTTCAATTTCTTTGTTCGCTTTTTTGGCGACATCAATCTCTTTCAGAACAGCAACATACTCTTTCTGAGTTTGAATCTCGGGTAGGCGAGCCTCCACCCGGGCTACATTATCCCGTTCCTTGAGTAAATCTTGCTGCAGCTCTGCTTCTGACTGCTGCAACAGAGCCACTTCGTCGTTCAGTTGATCTAGCATTTCCTGAACTCTGGCGGTATCAGCTGCAAAAGCATCCAATTCATCACGATAACCATAACGGGTTGCTTCGAGAGAGCTGATTTCCTGGTCAATTTCCTGAAGATCTTTTAGCAGGTTCATTTTGTTTTGCACGTTAATAGCCTCCACTTTCAGTACATGTTGTGCAGTCAGAATACACTTAAGGGATCCTGCTCTGCTGTCATTTCTATTACTTCAACTTTGAATTGGCGTGCAGCAAAAATTTTCCTTAACCGACTGGAAAGCTCTGCCACCATAATTTGTTCCGTTGCAAAATGTCCGGCATCAATCAATGTGACTCCCGCAGCTCTGGCTCTTTGCGCCTCATGGAACTTTATATCGGCTGTTAACAGACAATCTGCGCCATGGCGTACTGCAGCAGAAAACATCGACATACCGGTTCCACCGCAAACTGCCACGCGATCTATCTGCTGTTCCAAATCACCGACTAATTTGAGGGCCGAAATCTGTAATTTTTCTTTAACCTGTTCCGCAAACTGCCGCAATGAAAGACTTTTTTCAAGTTGACCAACCCGCCCTAATCCAACCTTCAAACGTTCATTTGCCAATGGAAGCAGATCATAAGCCACCTCCTCATAGGGATGGGCTTTCAACATTCGTGAGACAGATTTATTCAGGATAGAAGCGGGAACAACTATTTCCAAGCGCACCTCTTCGGTTGCTTCGAGCGACCCAGGGGTACCGATAAAAGGTTGTGTTCCCTGACCACCACGGAACGTCCCGGCACCACGACTGCTGAATGAAACCCGGTCATAGGCTCCAATATGTCCTGCTCCAGCAGAAAAAACAGCATCCCTGACTTCTATTTCGTGACCGAGAGGAACATACACAACCAGCTTATAAAAATGACCTGTTGTTGGCGATTCCAAAGGGACAGGATCAATCACCCCCAGTCGTTCTGCCAGCCAGTCATTTAATCCATCGGCAGCACGATCCAGGTTAGTGTGCGCGCTCACAACGGCTATGTCCTGCTTAATAGCTTGGTACAGAACCCGCCCGGTCATATCTGTGGGGCTCAGATGTTTTATCGGCCTAAAAATCAGTGGATGATGGGAAATAATCAGTTGTGCACCTTGTCGGTGTGCCTCCTGAATGGCAATCTCCTCAGCATCCAGGCAGACTAGAATCTTATTGATCTCCGCTGCAGGATCACCAACCTGCAACCCGACATTGTCCCAGTCTTCTGCTAAATCAGGAGGACAAAGCTGATTTAGGAATCCGATAACATCAGTCAATCGAGCAGTTTTTTTCTGAGCCATCTGCCCTCTCCCACAAAAAGAAAGAGTGCACCGGTTTCCGGTGCACTCTTAAATTATCTAGTTCCCCACATTTGCGAACTGTGTCGCAATCTCTGCGCTTCTCTGTGGTTCAATATCAGGAAGCGTCAACCTTGTTAAGCGATTGTCTCCGTTCAATCTATATTGCCTAATACAAATGAGCAGTGTGAGTACTGCCAGGGTTAATAATTAGTAAATGTACAACAGTCGTAAGATGTTACTTAATTGGTGGGCCCACCAGGACTCGAACCTGGGACCAGCCGGTTATGAGCCGGCGGCTCTAACCAACTGAGCTATGGGCCCCCTCGCACAAGAGAATAGCATAAGAAAAGTCCCCCACTACTGTCAAGTAAAAGTAGTGTTTTCATTTATAATATTGATGATCTGCAAAATTGGGACTATAGAATGGCTAAGCACTGCCCGGTCAAAAACTTGCGTGACTAAAAACAACTGTATTAAATCCAGACTTTCGAATCTCCCCCAGCCCCTCTTCAGCAAAGAGGGGAGCTTTTAAGCCTCCCCCTTTTCCAAAGGGGGATTGAGGGGGATTTGACTATCACATCAGAATCAATTTTCAGTGGAGGCAAATCCCCGCAGCCTTTTCGCCCGGCTGGGATGGCGTAGTTTACGCAACGCTTTTGCTTCAATCTGGCGGATCCGCTCCCGGGTAACATTAAAATCCTGCCCGACCTCCTCAAGGGTATGATCAGATTTTTCACCAATACCAAAACGCATCCGCAGCACTTTTTCCTCCCGAGGGGTCAAAGAAGCCAGGACTCGCGACGTCTGATCAGAGAGGTTGCCCTTTAACACCGCCTCAAGCGGCGAAACAACCCCTTTATCCTCAATGAAATCACCAAGAGAAGAATCTTCTTCTTCGCCAATCGGGGTTTCCAGACTGATTGGTTCTTTAGCTATTTTCAAGACTCGCCGAACTTTATCCAGAGGAAGATCCATCCGCTCAGCAATTTCCTCCGGGGTCGGCTCGCGACCACATTCCTGAACCAGCTGACGGGTGGTTCTTATCAACTTATTAATCGTCTCAATCATGTGCACAGGAATCCTGATTGTCCGCGCTTGGTCAGCAATTGCACGGGTGATCGCCTGGCGGATCCACCAGGTTGCATAGGTGGAAAACTTGTAGCCACGGCGATATTCAAATTTATCAACCGCCTTCATCAAGCCGATATTCCCCTCCTGAATCAGATCAAGAAACTGCAATCCACGGTTCGTATATTTTTTTGCAATTGAGACAACCAGGCGCAGGTTGGCCTCAACCAGCTCAGCTTTGGCTTTCTTGGCAATCCATTCGCCCTTGTAAACTTTTTTTAGATATTCCAACAAATCGCCAGGTTCAAACCCAGATTCTTCCGTGACCCGCTTGAATTGTCGCTCAGCTGATAGCAGCCGCTTCTCAACCGACAAAAGAACATCACCGGAAACATTCAACTCTTCTGCAACAGCATGTGCATCATCATCACTCTGCCGCATACGAGTCAGATATGCGCTAATTTCGCTATAAGGGCGACTGACTTTGATTTCACAATCCGCAATTTCTGCCTGCCCCTTTTTAACCTGGTTGCCCATGTCTTTAAGACGATCAACAATTTTAGCAACCTGAAAATCTTTCAGCCGGATGTCACGCAATAATTTAATCAACTGCTTCCGACCTGCGACCTCCTGTTCTTCCAGTTCAAGACGTTTTTTCTTACTCGGACTCCCTTGCAAGGATTCATGAATTGCCAGAAGCTGTTGTTCCAGAGAACGAAGTTTTTCGTACGACTCCATCAGCCGTTTACGTTGTTTTCCCTCAGCTTCACCACCCTCTTCTTCATCATAATCACGGGTAATATCTGAGACGCGGATTTGTTCTTTCTCCAGCCGCGCAAGTAATTTCACCACCCCTTGAGCTGCAATCGGGGTACGCATAACAACTTTCGTCACCTGAGCTTCACCCTCCTCAATCCGCTTGGCAATTTCGACCTCACCTTCACGGGTCAAGAGAGCAACCTGCCCCATTTCACGCAAATACATTCGTACCGGATCACTGGTTCGACCCAGAGTACCTGCCTCTAATTCAACCTCTCGCTCATCCTCTTCACTATCTTCCTCTTTTGCATTTGTCGCCTTATCCTCAGACTCGACAATTTCGATATCCATCTCGCCAAACATACTCATCACATCCTCAAGTTGCTCCGAGGACACCATGTTGGCAGGTAACATATCATTCACTTCATCATAGGTAAGGAAACCTTTTTCCTTCCCCATATCGATCAGCTGCTGAATTTCATCGGGGTTTATTTTTTTAGCCATTATTGCACTGTTCTCCTCTGCTGTCTGAATATCCAGACTTCTATATTTTAGTAAGTGTAACGACTACTTTAGATTTGTAAACTCTTTCAACGAATCATTTAAGTTTGCTGCGTCTTTGACTTGTTCATATTGACGAATTTTATCCAGTGATTTCCCCCGCTGTCGTCTGGTCTGTTCGTCCTGCAAAGCCCTCAAACAATCATTAAAAATAGTATCAACATTCTCAATGAACTGCCCTTGATCATAAAGTGATAAAGCAGTTAATAAACGTACTTCACCGGGGTCAAGCTTATCAATTAAAGATTTGATATCGAGACCTGAAGCTGTGGCATTTTCCAAGAGTATCTGTGCTATTGCCAAGGCATCAGGATGATTAAAAAGATTAAGTCCCCCGGCCGCAGTTATTTTTTCTTGAGACACATGATTCTGCAACAAAAGACAGAGTAAAGTTTTTTCAGACCGACTCCAATCGGGTTTTGCATCAGCCAGCTTTGCCACTTCAGGATAGCCACCACCAGTCACTGCGGAAAAACGATCCTCCGGGAGCGGATAGCTCTCTGGCAACGGTGCTGCGGAATAGGTCTTTTTTTTCTGCTGCCTCAGGCTGGCGGTCTTCCTCACCTGTTTCAACTGCTCCAGATCAATGCCGCTTCGTTGCGCTAATTCTTTCAAATAAAGATCCTGCTCCAGCTCACTACTCAATCCGGCAATCTGCTCAATAATCCGTTCCGCAGCCCGAACTTTCAGTTCAATACCACTGCCTGCATCAGCCAGCACATCATCGATAAAAAGATCCATAACTGAACGTGCTGTTTCGAGTCTGGCTCGGAAAGCCTCGGCACCCTGCCCCTGAATAAAGGAATCAGGATCTTCACCGCTTGGCAGCTCAATCACAGCAGCGGGAACCCCTTCTTCCTGTAATACCGTCATCGCCTTAAAAGTTGCCTGTTTGCCTGCTGCATCCTGATCAAATAAGAGGACAACCCGCTGGACATAGCGCTTGAGAATTCGCGCATGATCTACGGTTAGAGCAGTGCCACAAGTGGCAACAACCTGGGGGAACCCAGCTCGATACAGTGCCAGTTGATCGAAATAACCTTCGACCAGCAAAACTTCACCACTCTTCCGCATCGCTTGCCGCGCCTGATACAGACCAAATAAAACCCGCCCTTTGTGATAAATTGGTGATTCAGGTGAATTAATATATTTGGGCTTACTGTCATCCAACACCCGCCCGGCAAAAGCGACAATCTGCCCCGACAGATCATAAACTGGAAAGATCAAGCGACCCCGGAAAAGGTCATAGTCTCCCCGCCCTTGTTTTCCTGGACGAATCAAACCCAGAGTTCGCGCATCAACAGCCGCAACCCCCTGCTCTTCCAAGTGTTTTTTCAGCCCTTCCCATGAATCAAGAGAAAAACCGATTTGATACTCCCCGGCAGCTTTACGTCCGTAGCCACGGGTTTTCATATATTTTCTTGCCGGGTCGCCTGCCGGATGTTCCATCAGTAATTGATGGAAATAGGCTGCAGCAACGTCATTGACTCGATAGAGCCGTTCCCGCTGTTGCTGCCTAAGTTCTTCTTCAGGTGACAGGGTACGTTCTTCTAAATCAATCCCGATCCGCTCAGCTAAGCGCCGTACCGCATCGGGGAAAGTGAGCCCTTCAGCCTTCATCAAAAAGGAAAAAACATCGCCACCCACGCCACAACCAAAACAATGGAAAAATTGCCGGGCTGCGTTTACGCTAAATGAAGGAGATTTTTCCGCATGAAACGGGCAGAGCCCCATGTGATTAACACCGGAGCGCTTTAAACTGACATATTGCGAAATCAGCTCGACAATATCAGTTTGTTCACGGACTTCACTAATTTTACTTTCTGTAATTTGTCCGGTCATTAATTGCTCAATTCAGCAATGGTTATATTTTCTCCACCCTGATCTACCGGAGCAGCATAGAAGGCTGTCACCCCCCGCTCCCCAGCTAGATGCTCACGTACTGCTCGGCGCAGAATGCCTTCTCCCGCACCGTGGATAATCTCAACCTGTTGTAAATTATTCAGCAAAGCGTCATCGATAAAACGTTCCAGCTGAGCCAGTGCTACGTCAACCCGTTGCCCAATCAATTTTAGCTGCGTGCTGATCTGCCGATCAACCACTTGACGGGAAACCTGACCGCTAACATTGAGTGCTGCAACAAAGCGACGTGGTTCAAACTGCTCCAGAGCATCCAGCGGTTGTCGCATCCGTTTGCCATTGACCAAAAGTTCAATGCTTGATCCATGCAACCGTTCGACCTGCGCCACAACCCCCAATGCCGAAATTTGCACCAATTCTCCCACTTCCAATTTTAGCGGAATAATACCCGCTCGTTTGGGTTTTGGTTTAAATGGTTTCAGCTCTTCTCTGGCAACAGTGAGCTGCTGCCTTTCATCGACAAACTGCTGCGGAGGTACAGGGTCAGTCTTGCGTTTACGCAATTTCTTCATGCGCGCTTCGGTGACCGCAATCAACTCCTCGGCCTGACACGTTGCCCGGGCTAGTATTTCCTGTTTTTTCTCCTTGATCTGTCGTAATTGCTGCTTGCGCAACTGCTGCGCAGTATATGCCTCAAGTCTGGATTGCTTAACCTGCAACAGTTCATGTTCCAACTCTTGCTGGCGCGCATTGAGTTTCGCTAGCAAAACACTATGATCGTGTTCCTCTTCTCCAAGATATTGAACCGCGCACTGAATAACCTGATCGGGCAACCCCAACCGCTTAGCCGTCGTCAGCGCACTGCTGGCGCCGGGAAATCCATAGCGTAAGCGATAGGTTGGCACCAGAGTTTCAGGGTCAAACTCAACCGCTGCATTTTCTATCGCGACATGCCCATGAGCAAAATGCTTCAGTTGCCCAAGATGAGTTGTCAGCAATATTTTTGCCCCTTGCTGACACAGTTGGTCAAGCACCGCTTGCACCAGCGCCGCCCCTTCTGCCGGATCAGTTCCGGTGCCCGCCTCATCAAGCAACACCAGAGTTTCCGCATCAGCCTGTTCTAGAATCTCTCGCATCTTCAGCAGGTGACCAGAAAAAGTTGACAAACTCGCCTCAATACTCTGTTCATCGCCAATATCGATATGCAGGTGTTGATAAAGATGGAGTCGGCTATCGGGATGACAGGGAATATGCAGTCCTGACCGCACCATCAACAACAACAGCCCCAAAGTTTTTAATGCAACCGATTTCCCCCCGGTATTTGGACCACTGATCAGCAGAGCCTGACAACCCTCTGCCAGCAATATGTCAACCGCGACTGCTGTTGAAAGGTCAAACCGTCCCTCAGATTCCATCAGTAACGGATGTCGGGTTTGCCTCAGTTCGACAATGGATTCATTCACCAGTTCCGGGCGACAGCCATGGTAGCTACGTGATAATCGTCCCGCCGCAAAGCGCAGATCTATCCGCGCCAGCAAAGTCTGATTGTTCTGCAGAACAGCGGCCTCACGCCGCACCAACTCTGTCAGTTGCAACAGAATCCGCCGCTCTTCACGCTGTTCCTCACGAGCTAACTGCTGGAGCTGATTATTCCCTTCCAGCACCTGAGAAGGTTCCACATAGAGGGTCTGTCCACTGGCTGATTCATCCTGAACAAAACCTTTTAACTGGCCTCGACAGTCACTTTTTAATGGCACCACATAACGATTATTGCGAATCGTTATCAAGCGCTCCTGGAACAAGCTTGCAGAATGATCCCCGGTCAACAATTGATCCAACTGGTGTTTGATCCGGCTCCGGGTCTGGCGAATCCGATAACGCAAATCACCCAGCTCAAACGAGGCGCTATCAAGCAGTTCACCACGCGATCCAACTGAATCTTGCAAGCGCCGCTGCAGCTCAAGCACCGCTGTTATTCCTGCGCCACATTGAGTCAATAAAGGCTTCTGACTCTGTGATTTAAACCAGAGCCGGCAATCTTCCATGACCCGCAATGACTGTGCAATCTTCAGCAGATCTTCGGCAGCAATCAAACTGCCCTCAGCTCTGACCGCCCCCAGCAGTACTGACAGATCCCAGCATCCCCCTAAAGATGGTGCCCGTCCATCGAGCAACCATTGAACCGCCTCATCAACCTCCGTCAATGCTGCTTCAATAGCGGTCCGATCAAGCAATGGAACTGTTTGCTCCGCCTGTAAATACCCCGGTTCCGACTGAGTTTGACCGGCCAACAGGGTTCTCAAGCGTGGATATTCAAGTCTTTGCAATGCCGCTTCGTTACAGATCATTGCTCCACTATCGACCAATCAAACTCCGACTCCCGGTAAATATTGACTGCCCGAGGGTGACAAAAGGGGGAGCCAGTTGTGAACTCTTGAGTTTTCCCCTGACAGCATCTGGAGCCACCGAAGAGTTGAGAGCAAGAACAATCATTGCCAGGACAACAACCCCCTGAATAACGCCAAATATCGCTCCGGCCAGGCGGTTAAATCCACCGAGAAAAATAAGTTTAACAAAACGGTGCAGAACAAAACCAAGCACCGCAAAAAGAATCACCAATAGCAAAAAAATAGCGAGGAAAGACCCCCAGATACAAAGCTGTGCCGGCAAATGGAAAGAGTCCTGCAAAAACTGCGCTAGCGGCAAATGGAAGGTAAAAGCAAAAACCCCTCCCAATATCAGCCCCAATAGCGAGCAAATCTCCCTCAATAAGCCTCGAAAAATTCCTTTCAACAGAAAGAAACAGAGGATCACCAATATAGCGATATCAACCAGTCCCAAAAATTGCTCCGTTTATCCTGCTAACAGTTCCCGTACCAGCTGATTAATCACTTTGCCATCGGCCGAACCTTTGGTTTTGGCCATAACCTGAGGCATAACCTTGCCCATATCCTTTATCGAAGTTGCACCCATTGCAGCAATAACCTCAGTCACAATGTCACGCACTTCAGCTGCGCTTAACTGAGCAGGAAGATACTCCTGCAAAACAGCCATTTCAGCTTCTTCCTTAGCCGCCAGTTCAGGGCGATCATTATCGCTATACATCTGCGCTGCTTCACGCCGTTGTTTCACCGCCGTACCGATAACGCCAAGAATACCGTCATCATCCAGATCCTGACGCAGCTCAATCTCCTTATTCTTTATGGCACTACGCAATTGACGAATGGTACCAAGGCGATCAGCCTGTTTCGCCTTCATCGCCACTTTCATGTCCTGCATAAGTTGATCTTTGAGACTCATAGGTTGCACCCGCGAGCAAGAGAATAAAATACAAAGAGGGTGCCCAGAGAATTCCGGCACCCATAATTAAGTTTTTTCTTTTGATTACCCCCAGCTCCACCCGATCTGGAGCCATTTAAATGAATTTTGCAGTTTATTTGTTTCATCTCTATAAATCAAGATTTTCTTTGGCATGCCCCTTCTTTTTTCTCCCCTCCGACTGTTATGATGGAATTGACAGTTGCCAGATCAAGGTTAAGCTAAAGATATGTATAAAATTGCACTCCTCACATTTTTTAGCCTGATTCTATTTATAGGCTCACCAGCCCACCTTGGCAGCGCTGCGGAAACAACCATTCGCCACCTGAATATCGCCTCATCCATCAACCCGGTGACCGCCTCGTTCATAGACGAGCAGATCAAAATAGCCAACCAGAATATGGAACGAGCCATTCTGATTCAACTCGACACCCCCGGCGGGCTGGATACGGCAATGCGCGACATCATTCAAGCTGAGCTGAATTCAACGATTCCAGTGATTGTTTATGTCGCACCGCAAGGAGCACGTGCCGCCTCGGCTGGAGTATTAATATCTCTGGCGGCTGATTTTGCAATTATGGCTCCGGGCACCAATATCGGTGCAGCTCACCCGGTGACAATTGGCCCCGGCAGTCAACCCGATAGCACCATGATGAAAAAAGTTGAGAACGATGCCGCCGCTTATGCCCGCAGTCTGGCACAAAAACGTGGCCGCAATCAAGACTGGGCAGAGCAAGCAGTACGGAAAAGTGTCTCCATCTCGGCGCAAGAAGCATTGGATCTGGCGGTCATAGATCTGATTGCGGACAATACTGAGGATTTGCTGAAACAACTGGATGGCTATAAATATATCCGCGACGGTAAAGCTCGGGTTTTTCACGGCACCGATGCCATCCTGGAGGTGGTGGAGATGAGCTGGCGGCAAAAAATTCTCAACGCCCTCAGCAATCCAAACATTGCTTATCTGCTGATGATGCTGGGAATCATCGGGATCTTTTTTGAGATCTCCCAGCCGGGGGTTGTTTTTCCTGGTGCCATCGGTGCCATTGCTATTCTGTTGGCACTGTTTGCCTTTTCATCTCTCCCGGTCAACTACATCGGGGTTTTACTGATTGTGCTAGCCATCGTGTTGTTTATCCTTGAAGTCAAAGTGGTCTCTTACGGAATGCTTGCAGTAGGCGGGATTATATCCATGGCGTTCGGCTCATTAATGTTAATCGACAGCAGCGAACCTTACCTGCAGATTTCCCGGGCAGTGATCGCCGCAACGGTAACCGTCAGCGCTGGCTTTTTCCTTCTCGCTACCGGAATGGTTATCCGTACCCAGCGACGGCCGGTTACATCTGGCCAGGAGGGGATGATCGGAAAAACTGGCGAAGCTATCGAACCGATCAGTAAAAAAGGACGGGTTTTTGTCCATGGTGAAGATTGGCAGGCCTGTTCCGACCAGCCGATAGCAGCAGAAACAGGCATCGAAGTTGTTCGGGTTATGGATGGACTCAAACTAAAAGTTAAAGCAATTGAAACCATTAACTCGATGGATACAATCAAGCCAAAGGAGGATTAATCATGTTTGGACTGGGATCTGGATTTTTCTTAATTATAGCGCTGGCTTTCGTGGTGATTATCATCGGATCCGCGATCCGGATATTACTTGAATATGAGCGTGGAGTTGTGTTTCGGCTCGGTCGATTTTCCGGAGTCAAAGGGCCAGGCCTGAAATTCATTATCCCGGTCGTTGATCAGCTCAAAAAAATCAACATGCGCACCATTGCCATGGATGTTCCACCACAGGACATCATTACCCGTGACAACGTCTCTGTCAAAGTCAATGCCGTACTTTATTTCCGCGTCGTCCAGCCGGAGAAGGCCTTGATTGAGGTGGATAATTATCTCTATGCAACCAGCCAGCTGGCTCAAACGTCATTGCGGAGCGTATTGGGTCAGGTGGAGCTGGACGACCTGCTTGCACAACGCGACAAAATCAATCACAACCTGCAGGAAATCCTTGATCGTCAAACCGATCCCTGGGGAGTGAAAATTTCCAATGTTGAAATCAAGCACGTCGATCTACCAACTGAGATGCAGCGAGCCATGGCTCGGCAAGCGGAAGCAGAGCGGGAACGACGCTCTAAAGTTATCCATGCAACAGGAGAATTTGAGGCTTCAGCCACTCTGGCTAAAGCAGCAGAGCAGATTTCCTCCCAAGCAGGAGCTCTGCAACTGCGTTTTCTGCAGACCATGACTGAAATTGCTGCAGAAAAAAATTCAACCATCCTTTTCCCCATGCCGATTGATCTATTAAAACCATTTCTGGTGGAGAAGAAAGATGAATAACGCCTGAGGAACCCGGGCTAAGAATCTTTTGCTAACCATAGATTTATGAGAAATAGATTTCCGCATCACCATCAAGCACAAAGGTATGGCAGAAGCATATCGGGTCGCCGCACTCAATGGCTATAATCGGCTTTAGACGATACAACAACTCCTAGACAATACTGAGGATTGGCTTATTCGTTAGCCAGCGGCACAGCACAAATCATTTTGAATTCTTCGGTATCTGAAAGATTGCGATACTGGTGCTTCTCATTTGGTTTCACCAGGGCAAAATCTCCAGTTTTAACCGGATGGAATTCCCCAGCCTCGTCCACCAGAACCCCCTCCCCTTGAATCACATAATTCAAATGTTCTGAGTCATGCACATGGTAGGGAGTATTGCCGCCAGGTTCGATGGTAAAAGCGCGAAATGAAAAGTTAGGGGCGCCATCTGCTTTTCCCAGAGGAACCTGTTTCTCTACACCTACGGCACCTGCCATTTGCATCGGGGCAGAAGGAACCTGGTCTAACGAGGTAATTTTCATATCAATATCTCCTTGATATCGGGTCATCATTTCTACAGAAGATAACAGATTCGGGTTTTCACAACAACTTCTCCCTCATGGTAGAAGGATCACCAATACCAATTAATATTTGACAGCAATACATATCAGGAGTACAAAAATATATGCAGTTTTTCTGATATTCAAGTTTCTTCATATCTTATTTTCCAGTCTCTCCACTTTTACACTATTCAGGGAGGTCGGCATGAAATTCACCCAATCTATTCAAATCGGACAGTTACAGCTCAAAAACAGATTTATCATGGCCCCAATCAAAAGTGCCTACGGCAACCCCAAAGGGGAAGTGACCGAGCGCCACCTGACCTATTACGACAACCTTTCCAAGGGTGGCATGGCAATGATCATTCTGGAACCAGTCGCGGTCACCCAGTCGGGCAAAGAACACCCTAAGCAGCTGGCTGTCCACCTGCAGGACAGCCAATTTCAATTAAATAAAATTGTTGACACTCTGCATAAAAACGCTACTTTTGCCTGCCTGAACATTAATCATGCTGGTCGTGCTGCCAATCCAAAAGCAACAGGGATGTCGACAAAAGCCCCTTCAGCGGTCACTTGCCCAGCCACCGATCAAACCCCGGAGGTTCTTAAGACCACAGAAATTGAAGAAATTCTGATCGGCTACCGTCAGGCCATCCAAACCGCAACTGCTGCTGGCTTTGATGCCATTGAAATCCAGGCCGGGCACGGCTACCTCATCCAACAATTTTTATCCCCCAGGACCAATCAGCGCGAAGATGAATATGGACAAGACAAGACACTGTTTATCAAACAGGTCTTTGATATTGTCCGAGCTGAAAAAAATGATTTGACAGTTCTGGTACGGATTTCTGGTCATGATTTTCTGGAAAACGGGTTCGGCCCAGCAGAAAACAAGGTTATTCTTGAGCTTGCCAAAAAGTCCGGTTTTGATGCGATCCACTGTGGTTTTGGCAATGCCTGCGATACTCCGCCGTGGTACTACAGCCATATGGCGCTGCCGGAACAGAAGCAACTTGAGGTGGTTGGTGCAATCAGAAAGCAGACCGATCTACCGCTAATTGTTGCCGGACGGATGGGAGACGTCGACAAGCTGGAACAATATGACCGGGAAAATCTGGCCGACTGCGTTGCTCTCGGCAGACCATTGATTGCCGATCCCAATTTTGTCAATAAATTGTTACAGCACCAGACCGATGACATCACCTATTGCGGCTACTGTCTGCAAGGCTGTCTGGCCAATGTTAAAAATGGTAGCGGGATCGGCTGTATTGCCAATCCAAGCGTCGATAAGCATCCTGTCCAGACACAAGCAGCTAAATCGGTTGCCGTGATTGGTGCGGGTCCGGCCGGAATGGCAGCAGCCACCCAACTGTCGGTGATGGGACATAAAGTGACTCTGTACGAAAAGAAAGCCAATCTCGGTGGCCAGTTTGAAATGGCCTACCAGGCACCACACAAAGGTTCCATGCTCAGACCACTCAATAGTCTAATAAATCGCACTGAAAAGAATGTCAGCGATATCAGGCTGGGAACAGCGGTCGAAGCCGCGACACTTGGCAGTTTTGATCATTTTATCGTGGCAACCGGCTCTCGGCAGAGAACCCCCGAAATCAAAGGGTTAGTCGAACAGTATTCCATGACCAGTTTGGAATTCTTTGAAAAGACCAAACCCCTGCAAGGGAAACGAATTTTGATTATCGGGGCAGGAATGATTGGCATAGAGGCCGCAGAAATATTGGCAGATGAGGGCTATGAAGTTGTCATCACCAAGAGATCCGACACCATTGCCAACGATATGGAGATGATCACCAAAAAACTGATGCTCAAACGTTTAGAGCAAAAGAAAAACCTCCTCATCTCTCCCAACACCACCCTAATGGAATTTACAGCTGACCAGGTTAATTACCAGAAAGATGGGAAACCAGGTGAATGGGCACCTTTTGATACGGTGGTTATCGCATCGGGGATGGAACCAGAAAACGGGCTCTATCAGCAGCTTCAAGCGGCAGATAAATCAGTCGAGGTTATCGGGGACGCCGAGAATCCGGAAGATATCTATGCGGCAACGCAAAAAGGCTATCTGGCTGCCGTTGCGTTAGGATAGACATTTTCTCTGATGGAGAAGCGGCAAGGCAAACAAAACTCACAGGCTCAGCGGGCTGCAGCTCGCCGAGCCTGTGAGTTTTTCAGCAGGTTGAGAAACTGCGCATTGGGAACCGCAGGGCTATAATAAAAACCCTGGAAGAGCTTACAACCATGATTACGCAGAAATCTCAACTCCTCTGGCTTTTCAATTCCTTCGGCAACTGTCAACAACTTCAAGCTTTTTGCAAGATGGATAATCGATGAAACAATTGCACGGCTTTCAGTATGGTGCATGATTTCCATAATAAATGAACGATCAATTTTCAATTCATCAATGGGCAACTTGCACAGGTAGTTGAAGGAAGAATATCCAGTCCCAAAATCATCAATAGACAATTTAACTCCCAACGCTTTCAGTTGGGTTAAAATCTCGATTTTTCCTTCAACATCATCAATCAACAAGCTTTCTGTCAGTTCCAGAGTTAAAAACTGCGGATCAATACCACTTGCGGTGATTATTTTTTTTACTTTGTGGACAAAATTTTCGTCAGAGAACTGCTTAATTGAAAGATTGCAAGACAAATTAAGGGGATGACTATCAAGTTGTTGCCATTCTTTTAATTGGCGACAAGCTTCCATTAAAACCCATTCCCCAAGCGGAATAATCAGACCAGTTTTCTCTGCCAACGGGATAAATTCATTGGGCGGAATAAAACCTTCGGGACCGTTCCATCGCAGCAGTGCTTCAGCGCCATAAACGACACCATTGGTCAAATCAACCTGAGGTTGGTAGTAGAGTAAAAATTCCTGATTTTTCAATGCACGGCGCAAGTTTGTTTCTAACGTCAAGTGCTTCTCATACATGCTGCTGATCGCGCTGGAAGAAAATTGCAGACGGTTGCCACCGCGTTGCTTTGCATAATCCATAGCGCTGGAGGCCAGTCGCATCAGATCATTGGCTTTATCACCATCATCCGGACAAGACGCAATTCCGATACTGGTGGTAAATGCCAGTTCTTTTGCTTCGATTTGAATGGGAAGTTTAATTTTTTGTAGAATCCTCGTGGCAACAGGTGCCGCAACTTCAGCATTGTCCGTACGGGTCAGCAATACGGTAAACACATAGCTGCTGAAATGAAAAAGGCGTAATTTAGAGTCCAAACCCACCCCTGCAACCCCAACAGCGTCGGTGTTGCGAACCACGTTTTCAATCCGCTGCGCAATCACCTGCAATGCCTGATCTCCGGCACCAACCCCCACTGTGTCTATAACACTGGCAAACAAATCAATTTCAATATTCAGTAATACAACCTGATCTTTGTAGCGTTTACTGTTCTCCAAAGCCCACAGCAGTTCTTCCTGAAACAGTTGTCTGTTTGGTAAGTTAGTAATCGGGTCATAGTAAGCCAATTGATCCTGATAGGCTTTTGCCGCCAGCGTATTACGAACCCGCAGACTCAGTTCACTGTGGTCAAGGGGTTTAGCGAGAAAGTCTGTTGCCCCAAGTTCCAGAGCCCGAAGTTTATTGGCGGTATCGGTTGCCGCCGTCAGAATAATAACTGGCAGAAATTCAAATTTAGGCTGGTTCCGGAGACGTTTTAAAATATCAAACCCGGAAACATGCGGCATCATCAGATCAAGCAACACCAGATCAGGTCGTTTTTTTTCGAGAACTTCTATTGCCTGTCTCGAGTCTTCGACCGTCACAAATTCAGAATATCCATCCTCTTCAAGAAAGGCTTGAACCACATCAATATTGATGGGTTCATCATCCACAATCATAATCGTAGCATTTTTTAATTTATGTTTTTTTTCTGTGTTTAGCATCAAAATTCAATTCTGGGATTAACCCCCGCAACCCATTGACCCACCAGAAACGGCTTCACCAAACTAACAATAGTGGACATAAAAGTAAATAGCCTTAATAAATAAGC
>JAOZOH010000361.1 GCA_029933365.1 Desulfuromusa sp.
CATTCTGACGTGATGGCCTGCCGTTCGACCGGTTGGGCGCAACTTTGCTCCAACAGTCCACAGGAAGTTATGGACTTTGCCCTGATTGCCCAGGCTGCAACACTCGGGTCTCGGGTTCCTTTCCTCCATTTCTTTGATGGTTTCCGGACTTCATCAGAAGTACAAAAAATTGAGGAACTGACCCATGCTGATATGCGCCAGATGATTGATGAAGATCTGGTCACTGCTCATCGTCAGCGGGCTCTCTCTCCTGATGCTCCAAAATTGCGGGGAACTGCTCAAAATCCTGATGTTTTTTTCCAGGGTCGTGAGACGGTGAATCCCTTCTATGTTGATCTTCCCGAGCAGGTTCAGGCACATATGGACAAATTTGCCAAACTGGTCGGTCGTCAGTACAACCTGGTTGATTATGTTGGTGCTCCTGATGCCGAGCGCATTGTCGTGATGATGGGTTCCGGTTGTGAAGCGATGGAAGAGACAGTCAATTACCTGGTGAGTCAGGGTGAAAAAGTTGGTCTGATTAAAATCCGTCTGTTCCTGCCGTTCCCGATTGAGCAATTCTGTAAGGCTGTTCCTGCTTCAGTGAAGCAGATTGCTGTTCTTGACCGGACCAAGGAGCCTGGTTCCATTGGCGAACCTCTCTATCAGGCAGTTCGTACCGCCATTGGTGAGGGGATGGTTGAAGATTTAACCAGCTTTGAAGGATATCCAATTATTGTTGGTGGACGTTATGGTCTGGGTTCTTTCGAGTTCAATGCCGGGATGTGTAAGGGGGTTCTGGATAACCTGACTGTTGCCAAACCGAAGAACCATTTCATTATCGGTTTTGAAGATGATGTTCTGCAAGAAAGCCTGGCGTTCGATCCTGACTTTGAAGTGCCTTTCGATGGTTACTCTGCGATGTTCTTCGGTCTGGGTTCAGATGGTACCGTTGGTGCCAACAAGAACTCGATCAAAATTATCGGTGAGTGTACTGACAATAAAGTGCAGGCTTACTTCGTGTATGATTCGAAAAAAGCTGGCAGTATGACAACATCTCATTTGCGTTTTGGTAAGGATGAGATCAAGAAAACCTATCTGATTTCCAAAGCTGACTTCATCGCCTGTCACAATTTTGCCTTTCTTGACAAATACGACATGTTGAACAGCGCTAAAGAAGGGGCAACCTTCCTGCTGAATTCCGCTTTTAATAAAGATGAAATCTGGGATCACC
>JAOZOH010000006.1 GCA_029933365.1 Desulfuromusa sp.
AGATTACATCGGTAGCATAGCTGAATTTGCAGGTAAGGACGAATTCACCCTGGCTGCCCCCCCGTAAGAGAAGCATCTACTTCAGAATTAAAGAGCTAACTATGCACTCTCTTTTATTTTACGAATTTCTTCACTGATCATAGCTTCGGCCAAATCGGGGACAACTTCCCAGGCAATTTTTTCAAGCATTTCACCAGCTAGTTTTTCAATCATCGGTCCCGCAACATTGGTCACAACTTCTTTCAGCTCTTCATCAGAAAGTTCGCGTAACTGCTGCTCGACCTGCACAGTTGCAGAATCTTCAGCTTCAGCAGTGCCAAGATGGACAGCAGCAACCCCGGCAGCGAGACCAACTGCACCCGCTGTAACAGCAGTAACATCACTGTCATCTTCCTCAGATGCATCAAAATAAAAATCTTCATCCTCAGTCACTGTTACTAAAGGTTCTAAATCCTCAGCCAAATCGGCAACTTCTTCGACAGGTGCGGCTTCTTCCTCAAGCAGTTCAATCTCTTCCTCAACCAGGTCAGCTTCTCCTTCAACCAGGTCAGCTTCTCCTTCAACCAGGTCAACCTCTTCTTCAACAGATTCAGATTCAGTAGCCATCTCTTCCATAACAAACGGTTCAATATTCTCAGCCGCAGCTTCTTCTAATTCTTCCAGCGGTTCAGACTCAATAATATCATCTTCAGAAAGATCTAAAATTTCATCATCAGCAGAAGTATTATCATCTATTGTTGCAGTAAACGGCACGTCGCTATCTTCTGTGGCAATTGGATCTTGCAGCATGGGCTCAAGTTCAGCCGACTCATCCTCTTCCTGCAACTCCATAATGGCTTCTTCATCGTCTGCTTCTGCAACAAAGGAATTAGATTCCTCAGTAGTAAAATCAACTTCAGCGTTCGGCTCCACTAATTCGTCCGCCATTAACTCCAGAGGTTCATCTTCTGCTGTCGTTGCTGCTAAATAGTCTGATTCTTCGGCAGCGACAGCGGAACCCTCATCCAATTCATCAAGTAACTCCAGCGGCTCATCATTTTCGAGATCAGGAACAAAATAGGCCGCTTCCTCAGTCACATCAGTAGTGGACTGTTGAAAATCATCTTCAGCTTCGCTGTAAGCTGAAAAATCGACAGGCTCAGCCACTTCTGCTGGTGGTTGCGAAACTATGTCAGAAACTGGTTCAACCTCATCTCCTAGCTCAGTCACCGTTTCTTCTTCTATGAGATCAACACCTGCAAAAGGCTCCGCTTGAAATTCTTCTACGCCGCTTGCTGCAGAGGCCTCTTCAACCAAGTCAGTTTCAACTTCATCAACAGGGAGATCCATTTCATCGTCTTCAGCTGCAAATGCAGAAATAACCTCCTCATCAGTAGCCGGTTCAATGGCAATATCATCAGCTCCTGAAGGATCAATAACGTCTGCAGCAAATGAGACCTGTTCCGCTGAATCAAGAGTAGCAGCTGAACTTGGTTCCTGCAGATCCTCTTCCGCAAAAGAAACCGCATCCCAAATATCGTCTGGAGAGTCCTCATCGGCCTCATCGGTGGGTGCAGCTAAGTCATCCACTTCATTGAAACCAAGAACTTCTTCATTGACAGGTTGATCTTCATCAATCCCGGCTGCCTCCACTGTGTCTTCCACAGGGGCATCTATGGTATCTGCTACGGCAACACCAGCCATTCTTACCGGCTCAGCTTCGAGAAGTTGAGAAACTTTATCCAGAAGAGCTTGCGATTCAAATGGTTTCGTCAACCAACCATCGGCACAGACCTCCCCCGCCTTTGCTTCGTCAAAATGGTCAAAAGCTCCCGGCAACAGTAACACCGAGGTGTTCGATAAACTCGGTTCACTCTTGATAGCGCGACATAGCTCAAAACCATCTTTACCAGGCATTGAAATATCAGCGATCACCAAATCAGGGATTTCTTCTAGCGCCTTTGTAAAAGCACTATCCCCATCATCCGTCATCTCAAGCTGATATTCTTCTGTCGAGAAGATAATACCGACGACTTTCTGAATGGTAATACTATCATCGGCCAACAGCAGTTTTTTCATCATTGATGCCTCCTCGCACCACCAGTATTAGGCTGATTTTGCCAAAACCCCTGGGTCATTTCTATGGCTAAAAAATCGATGTCCAAAACGTTATACTCTTCACCTTGATATGTAAATTTGGCAACCGTACTAAAACTTATCTCTTGTGCATCAATTGGCGATAGCTCACCTTTTTGTTCAGCAACAATTCGACCGGTCAAGTCAGCCGGCAAAGCAACAGTGCCATATTCTGATTCGACCAGCACTTGATAACTCTCTGTTGTTTGCCCCAGCAGAATTTTCTCTCCTACCATCTGACTCAAATCCAGCAGGGGAATGAGTTGACCAGCATCAACCAGAACAGCTAAAACCGCTCCGGGAAGACGCGGCAACAAATAGCTTTTCGAATTCTGGAGGATCTTTTGAATCTGCGGCAATGAAACCGCAAAACCATACTCTCCAATTCTAAACAGCCCGAGACGACTCATACCAACGCAGCAGCCGATCCGTAATAGCGTTCCGGTTCAAAAACAATCATAGGTTCGTTGTCTAAAAGCTTAATCTGCGAGTAAAAACTCATCGCTGCAACCCTTAAAAGAAAAGGGATCTCACAGGTTTGAAAGTTTTCTGTAGCAGATAATTCGTCCACTCTGTCCACTAGCAAAGCCCAATTTCCCTCAGAACCGCGGAGAATAACAGCGATTTTATCCTGCAGTTTAACCTCAGAACAAATATCCAGTTTCAACGCTGGATCAACTACAGGAATCCACGTCTGCCGAAATTGCAGCGCTGAGACAATCCCTCGACCAATATCACTACGACTGGAATCGAGAGCCCCAGCTATGTGTTCGACAACCTCAACGACCTCGCCTAACTCCAGCAAAAAGCCTGTTTTTCCTAAGCGAAAAATAAGTTTCTTGCTACCAACTTTTATCATAAAGCCTCTAAAACTTCTCGAACTCCTTGATTTTTCAAGGAAAGCGCTTCAAAAGCTAACATAGAGATTAGAGACTGTCAAGCTTTTATCAATAAACTCCAATAAGTTATTACACATCAAATACTTTTCCATGATTGCGGTAGAAAACATTCCCGATAGAGGGCCAAAGCAAAACGATCGGTCATCCCAGCAATAAAATCGGCCACTGAAACCTCCAAACTATCTCCGGCAAAGCGTCGCCCACCGTGCTGCAGGAAGATACCTTCATTGCCACAAAAGTAGAGAAACAGTTCCTCAAGTAGATGTGAGGCTTTATTAAATTCACCCTGGACAGATTCCGCGTGGTAGACATGCTCAAACAGCCAACTTCGCAAGGTCCTGATTGTTTCATCCATCTCTGCCGAAAGACGGATCTGAAGATCATCTCCCAACATTGATTCACTGATCAAATCTCGAATCATCCGGTCAATTCTGCAAGAATGGCGCAGACCAACCACAGCTGATATTTCTTTGGGAATATCGGTCGACTTGATGACATGTCCACGAATAGCATCATCAAGATCATGACTGACATAGGCAATAATATCTGCTAATCGGACAACTTGGCCTTCCAGAGTTTGAGCACGGGAGTGCGCATCCGGAGTCAATAGCCCTCCCTGTCCTTTAGAATGCTTTAAAATCCCATCACGGACTTCATAGGTAAGGTTCAATCCTTTACCGTCCTTTTCCAATACGTCAACAACCCGCAAACTCTGTTTAACATGACGAAAACCACCCGGCAACAGGCTATTCAAAACCCGCTCTCCAACATGCCCAAAAGGGGTATGGCCAAGGTCGTGCCCTAAGGCGATTGCTTCAGTAAGATCTTCATTGAGACGTAATGCCCGGGAAATAGTACGGGCGACCTGAGAAACTTCAAGGGTGTGAGTCAGGCGAGTACGATAATGGTCCCCCTCCGGAGAGAGGAAAACCTGGGTCTTATATTTAAGTCTCCTGAAAGCCTTACTGTGTAAAATACGATCACGATCATGTTGAAAAACTGTCCGAATAGTACACACTTTGGACGGAAACTTCCGACCCTGACTTTTTGAACTTAAGCAAGCTCTGGACGAAAGTGCTTGCAGTTCAAAATTTTCAATAGATTGTCTAATATTCATCCAAACACCTGTCGTATTTAACTATAAAAGCCCTATCAAGTATTTTCTTAACAATTTATCGCTGTAACAGTAGTACAAAAACACAAGAGATAAAACTGCTATAAAGTTAAAAAGAAAATTAATTCTTGCCTTGTTTTAAATTATATTCTAAAAATTATTTTCCCTTTGACCCAACAGGAGAAATAAAAAATGGCGAATATCATGGAAATGGCAGCAGATATTATTGCGGCACATGCATCAACAACCCCCATGTCAAAAGAAGAACTGCTTGCTGAACTGAATGAAGTTCATGCGGCTCTTTCTTCTCTGGAAAAGGGAGAAGTTATGGAAACAGGTGAAGTGCTTGAAGAAGCTCCTGTCGTCAGTAGAAAAAAGGCCTTTGGTAAGGACAAAATCTATTGCATGATCTGCGGCAAGGGGTTCAAAACGCTTTCTCGACACCTGAAAACCGCTCATGACATGACGGCTACAGAATACCGGAAGCAGTTTGATATTCCCCGCAGTCAGTCACTCGCATCAAAAAATTATTCAGAAACCCGCCGCAAAATGGCTGTTGATCGTGGTCTGGCCGATAATTTGGCCAAAGCTCGAGCAGCGCGGAAAAAAAAGTAAGAGATTTTCAGTGACAAGTAAAAAGGCGACCCTCACGAGTCGCCTTTTTACTTGAAATACAACTGATTTATTCCAGCCGGAACGGAATGGTCGCAATTTCATTTTGTTCTCCATCCAAGACAACAACCCTCCACTCCCCAGCCCACTGTGGCAAAAACCGCTTAGATGAATAGGTTCGCCAATCTGAAGATCTGATTGGCAGCGTCACCCTGGCTAATTCATTGTCCTGAAAATACCAAACATGGGTGACCTCAGTGTCCCCCTGCGCACCAACAATCCGGGTAAAACAATATAATTTACCAAAATCAGCACGATAGGATTCAATCCGATCAACCGGTATTTGATTTTCAATTGCTGAAGTAATTGTTCCATCAGCAACCCTCAAGTCTGCCGCTTGAGCTACAGAAACACCCATGGCAACGATAACAACCATCAACATCAGTAGTTTTTTCAACTGCACGACCCCCTTTTGTCAGGTTTAAGTTGGGGAAAAAAACTTTGCCCCTCCGGTAAAAAAATCTGAAAATTATCTGCCACAGTTGCTCCAACATCAGCAAAGGTCTGACGAACCCCTAAATTTCTTGGAGCAAGGATAGCCTGAGAATAGAGTAACAACGGCACATATTCACGGCTGTGATCCGTTCCTGGAATGGTCGGGTCACAACCATGATCAGCAGTAATCATCACTAAATCATCAGCAGCTATTTTTTGCAACAGCTCGGGAAACCAACGATCAAATTCCTGTAATGCCCTGCCAAAACCGGCAACATCCAACCGATGCCCGTATAGCATATCAAAATCCACTAGATTGGTCATGATCAAACCACGATTTATTTTATCTAGAGCCTCCAAGGTCATCCTCATGCCATCAGAGTTACCGCTGGTTGGAAATGATTCAGAAAGCCCCTCTCCGGCAAAAAGATCCCCAATTTTACCAATTCCACAGGTCGGTATACCTTGCTGTTGCAGTAAATTGAGTAATGTCACTTCGGGTGGCTTACGGGGAAAATCATGGCGGCCGGAGGTACGATAAAAATTAGCCGCACACGTTCCCTTAAAAGGTCGCGCAATAACCCGACAGACATTGTGTGGCAATAGAATTTTTTCCACCTGATGACAGATGGTATAGAGCCGCTCCGGGGAAATAATTTCTTCGTGGGCGGCAATTTGAAACACCGAATCACTGCTGGTATAGATAATCGGACGGCCAGTTTGTAGGTGTTTTTCACCCAGATCGCGGAGAATATCGGTTCCGCTAGCAGCGATATTGCCCAGAGGTTCGAGGCCAGTCTCTGCCATAAAAGCATTAACAATTTTTTTGGGGAACCCGTGGGGAAAGGTTGCAAACGGATGATCGAGGACCACTCCCGCCATTTCCCAATGACCGGTGATAGAGTCCTTTCCCGGGCTTTTTTCTACCATTTTACCCCAGCAACCAATGGGTGCAGAGATTTTCTTAACTCCTGCAACTGCCGCAATATGCCCAAGACCCAACTGTTCCAAGTGTGGCAAAGACAATCCACCGGCAGCTTGCGCAACATGCTGTAATGTTGCCGCCCCCTGATCCCCATATTTATCAGCATCGGGCAGGGCCCCGATACCGACACCATCCAATACGATCAGGATAATTCGTTTAAACATGATGCACTCGCAAAAATGAATCAGATGGAGAAATCAGGTGCGATAATCTGCATTGATTTTGACATACTCATAGCTGAGATCAGAGGTGTAGTAGCTTGATTCAGCTTGGCCTTGATGCAGATCGACGGTCACAACAAACTCATCCAGCTGCAACACCTTGCTCGCTGCGGCCTCCTGCTCTCCCCCAACAGCCAAACCGTTTACCGCCACAGGAATCTGATTAAAACCGATATCGATCCGATTCGGGTCAATATCAATTCCGGAATATCCGACCGCTGCAATAATTCTCCCCCAGTTGGCATCCTCACCAAAAAAAGCTGTCTTCACCAGAGACGACATTGCAACTGAGCGCGCAGCTATTCTGGCGGAATCTTCACTTTGGGCACCGACAACCTTGATTTCAACCAGTTTAGTTGCCCCTTCCCCGTCGCGGACAATCATTTTGGCAAGATCCAGAAGCACCCGTTCCAAGTGTTCGATAAATATTTTTGCCTCATCCGTATCGGGTTTGATCACTGCAGAATTAGCTGCTCCGTTGGCCAGCAAAAGAACCATATCATTGGTAGAGGTATCACCATCCACAGAAATGGAATTAAAGCTTTTCTGCACCGCCTGTTGCAATGCTGTGTTAAGTAACTCAGGGGCAACTTGTGCATCAGTGAGGATAAATCCGAGCATCGTGGCCATATTGGGATGAATCATCCCGGCCCCTTTTGCAAGGCCGAGAATTCTATAGTCTAGCTCCCCTTGTTCCTCCGCAGCAGCAATCTTTGAAAAAGCATCAGTGGTCATCATTGCTGCTGCCAAGATAGGAGCTTGATCCGCAGATAAACTTGCCACAAGTTGAGGAATTCCAGTAGCAAAAGGTTCCAGTGGAAGGGGTTCACCAATGACCCCGGTGGATGCAACTGCGATCAAGTCATCAGCTATCTGCAACTGTCCTGCAAGTAATTGAAGGGTCATTTCAGCAGTCTGTAAACCTGCGGCACCCGTACAAGCATTTGCGTTGCCGCTGTTGACCAAGATAGCCTGACATTTCCCCTTGGCAATGTTTGGCTTAGTCAATATCAATGGTGCAGCAATCACTTTATTGAGGGTAAAAACGCCAGCACAATCTGCAGGACGATCAGAAAAGATCAGTCCCAAATCAAGCTTTCCCGATTTTTTAATCCCACCAGCCATTCCTGAAAAACGGAACCCGGCAGGGATATCAACTCTATTCATATTCGATGGTCTCACAAAAACGAATGAGATGGCTAAGCAAAAATTTTGCACCACAAGGCGTAGTGGTTTTTCGAGGGTGAAGACATACATATTGTATGTCGAAGTCTCGAAAAACTGCTACAACGCCGTGGAGCGGACTTTTTGCAACGCCATCATATTTAACTCTGCAACATATTGTAGGTTTGTTCAGTTGGCAGCATTAAACCAAAGCAGGTTCCTTCTTCGGAAAGTTCCTCCAAAAAGATATCCCCCTTCATCCGATCGACAACTACTTTTACCAGTGCCAGCCCGATCCCGACCCCATGAGGTTTTTCCGTATCGATGTCTCCAAGCTGAGTATAGGAATCAAAAATCGTCTCGTGGGCTCTTGGTGGAACGGTCTGCCCTTGATTGAAAACTTGCAAATAAATATAGTCTAACCCCTCAAGGTTTTTCACCTCTGCTTTAATTCTTACGACTCCACCATCACAATTAAATTTGACGGCATTATCAATCAGAGAGTTAAAAGCCATGCCAAACTTCTCTGGGTCCCCATATATTTCCGGCAAATCATCCTGGATATCGATTTCAGTGATCAAGTTACGCTCACCCATTTTCGCGCTATAGTACTGAAAAGAGTCAGCAATTGACCAGGGCACGCCAAAGGATTTCCACCGCCAGACCTCACGTTCTGATTCAATGGAAAACAACCTCAACATCCCGGTGATTAACTTTTCCAGCCGCTTCCCCTCACCATGAACCTGAATCAAATTATCTTTAATTTCCTCTTCGGAAAGCTTATTGAAAAAGGAGAGGGACAAATCAACGTATCCCATAATTGAGGTTAAAGGAGTTTTTAATTCATGGGAAAGATTGCACACCAGCCGGGTGCGAGCTCGATTTACCCGCACCAGATCTTCATTTGTATGTTCAAGTACCAGGGCTTGCTGACGCAGGCTATTGATCAGTTTAAAGTTTTCCATCGCCAGAGAAACCTGGTTAGCGATTGCCACCAAAAGATTCTGGTCTTCTAAATCGAAAGGATATCCAGTGGTTTTATTGTTGACGTTAATAACCCCAACCAGTTCATCGCGCACATAGATTGGTACAGAAAGCAAAGACTGGTTTTTGTAGCGCTGCCCACCATCCAAACTTTTAAAACGGCTATCCTGATCAATATTAGGAACCAGTACCGGTTCACCAGTGGCCAGAACATGACCTGAGATTCCCTCTCCCGCTGCAACTCGAACCGAACGGGCAATATTCTTAGATAATCCGTAAGCAGAAGCGATGTGAAGCAAACCATCATCTTTAAGCAACATCAGGGAAGCAACCTCAACTCCGGTGGAATGAACAATCGAATCGAGTATTTGATCAAATAATTCCTGCAAGTCGTTTCCGGAATTGGCAGTTTCCCCCACCTTTTTAAGGAGGATAAGATCTGCCATCCGCCGCTGCGCTTCCAGGCGAGCCTGATTCTGATGTAGCGCATGGAAATAGGCACTGATTCCCTGTCTGGCAGCTTGTAGAACTTCCTCCTGAGAAAAGGGTTTGACCAGATAATCAAGAGCTCGCTCCCGTAATACCTGACGAGCAACATTGAAATCCTGTTGTCCGGAAATCATGATCACCTGAATCTCAGGGGTGTGCTGTTTGATCATTTGCAGCACATTAACCCCATTAATATCAGGCAGAGAAACATCACAAAAAACCACTGCAACATTCTCCTGATCAAGGGTCTTCGTGATGCCAAGACCTGATCCGGAACGCAACACCTGACATTCGAGACATTCCAGCATATCTTCCATAAGATCCAGAATGAGGGGTGCGTCATCGATCAGCAGAATTGCTGGGTTTGCTTGTGGTGGTTCTGTCATCAGATTATCTCAACTCTATTTGCCGCAACATTTCTTATATTTTTTCCCGCTGCCACAGGGACATGGATCATTTCGCCCGACCTTGTCTTCTTCCCGGATGGTCGGTTTATTGACTTGGACATCTCCTTCGTTCCGGTTCATCGACATCTTCTGCTGGCGCTGTTGTGCCTCCAACTGCTCAACGTCTTCTTCCCGCGCTAACTGGATACGGAAAATTTTCTGCAGAACTTCCTCCCGGACCCGCCCCATCATCTCCATAAACAAACTATAAGCTTCGCGCTTATATTCTTCTTTGGGGTTTTTCTGTCCGTAGCCACGCAGACCGATTCCCTCTTTAAGGGAATCAACAGAAAGCAAATGGTCTTTCCACTGTGAATCGATTGTCTGCAATAACAATATCCGCATCAAGTGTTCCATGATCGGCGGGGTGAAATCCACTTCCTTTTCCAACAAACGATCATTAGCCTGTTTTTTCAACAAGGCTTCTAATTCTTCATATTTGGTGCGGGAGACATCCAATGAACTTAAGTCCGGGGGAAAATTAAACTGATTTAAAAAATCGTCTGCAAGCCGCTGCCAATCCCAATGGGTTGACGAATTTCTATCGGGGCAGAACGATCCCAGCATATCCTCAACAGTATCGGAGATGATTCCCTGGAAGGTCTCCGGCAGTTGTTCCCCACCTAAAACTTCACGACGTTGAGTATAGATAACATCGCGCTGCCGATTCATAACATCGTCGTACTCAATCAGATGCTTACGAATATCGAAGTTATGTGCCTCAACCTTTTTCTGTGCATTTTCAATAGCCTTACTGATAATTCCGTGTTCGATCGGTTCACCTTCAGGGATTTTCAGCTTATCCATCACAAATGCAACACGCTGCGAACCAAAAATACGCAGCAAGTCATCTTCCAGGCTGAGATAGAAATGGCTCTTTCCAGGATCGCCCTGACGACCAGAACGCCCACGCAACTGATTATCTATGCGCCGCGATTCATGCCGCTCGGTCCCTAGAATGTAGAGACCGCCGGCATCAAGGACATCCTGTCGCTCTGCTTTACAGCGCTCCTCATAACCGGGGAAAAGCTCACTGAAACGAGCCGCGGGGTCCTCCGCATTGGCAGCTTCGGCCCGCGCCATCATTTCCGGATTGCCGCCAAGGACAATATCAGTTCCCCGACCCGCCATATTGGTTGCAATTGTGACCGACCCTTTACTGCCGGCCTGAGCAACGATATAAGCCTCGCGCTCATGTTGTTTTGCATTGAGAACGTTATGGGGGACTCCCCTTTTTTTCAATAAAGCTGAAAGCACTTCTGATTTATCGATAGTGATTGTTCCAACCAGAACCGGCTGTCCATTTTTATGGCACTCAACGATATCTTCCACCACAGCAAGAAATTTTTCTTTTTCTGTCTTATAGATAACATCAGCCATGTCATCGCGCTGCATGGGTCGATTTGTAGGGATGACAACCGTATCCAAATTATATATTTCATTAAATTCAGCAGCCTCAGTTTCCGCAGTACCAGTCATTCCTGCTAGTTTTTCATACATACGGAAATAATTCTGGAACGTAATTGTTGCCAGAGTTTGATTTTCGTTAGCTATTTTTACCCGTTCCTTGGCCTCAATCGCCTGGTGTAAACCATCACTCCAACGCCGTCCTGGCATCAACCGCCCGGTAAATTCATCAACAATCTGAACTTCACCATCCTGGACAACATAATCAACATCTCGATGGAACAGGGCATGAGCCTTGAGTGCTTGGTTAACGTGGTGCAATAGTTCAATATTATTCGATTCATACAGATTATCTACATTGAGTAACTGCTCTACCTTTGTCACCCCTGCTTCGGTCAAAGCAGCCGATTTTGCTTTTTCATCAACAGTAAACTCACCAGTATGCCGTTTTGTTGCCTGACCAATCTTCCCATCCCGTTCTTCAATTACCTCCCCTTTTTTCAACCGGGGAATGATCTGGTCGACGGTATAATAGAGCTCGCTTGAAGATTCACTTGGGCCGGAGATAATCAGCGGAGTTCGAGCTTCATCGATCAGAATTGAGTCAACTTCATCCACAATCGCATAATGCAGATCGCGTTGAACATAATCCTCCAGATCAAACTTCATGTTATCCCGCAGATAGTCGAAGCCAAACTCATTATTAGTTCCATAGGTAATATCTGCAGCATAAGCCGCCTTGCGTTGCACATCGGTCACCCCATGAACGACGCAATCGACAGTCAAGCCAAGAAACTGATAAAGTTGTCCCATCCAGGCAGCATCACGTTTTGCCAGATAGTCATTGACGGTGACAACATGGACACCCTTACCAGTCAAAGCATTGAGATAGATTGGCAAAGTCGCCATCAGCGTTTTCCCCTCACCAGTCTTCATCTCTGCAATTTTTCCAGCATTGAGAACCATCCCGCCAATCAACTGAACATCAAAAGGACGCAAGCCAAGAACCCGCTGACTGGCCTCCCTGACAACAGAAAAAGCCTCGGGCAATAATTGCTCCAAACTTTCACCAGAGTCTAACCGTTGACGGAAATCGGCGGTTTTGGCTTTCAGTTGCTCATCATTCAGTGCGGTAAAATCAGCCTCAAGAGAATTAATCTGTTCAACCATTGGCTTCAGTTTTTTAAGATCACGCTCATTTTTGTTGCCAACAACTTTTTTTACTAAATTACGAATCATTGCTGAATAATACTCCAGAAATCCCCATCAAAACACACGACAGGGGTAAAATACCCGAAAAAAAAGAATAAGATAGCTAAGCAAAATTTTTATCCTACAAGACGTTGTGATTTTTCAGGAGCGAAGACCTACACTATGTAGGTCGAGATCCAGTAAAAACTCTGAACACAGTAGGACGAACTTTTTGCGACGCCATCAACATTGGCCGGCATAGTAGCACATGAAAAGAAACACTCACAAGCATTTAAGAAAGGGCAAAACGTTGGAATTATCGGAAGTTGAAGCACTATTAGAAAGGTTGATGTGAATGTTGAGATGATGTTCTGAGAGGGTCTGACAAAGCAAGAAATTAGAATCTAGAGGGTTTTTCTCGGGTCGATAGGAACCCCGTTTAAACGCAGTTCGTAATGTAAATGTGAGCCTGTTGATTGACCGGTATTTCCAACCTTGGCAATGATATCACCACGCTTGATTTGTTGCCCAGCTTTGACAAGGACCTTTGAAGTATGCCCAAAAATTGTGCGGTAGCCATAACCATGGTCAATAATCAGCATTTTACCATAGCTGGGTGAATATTTAACTCGAGCCACGATCCCATCAGCTGTTGCAGTGATCGACGTCCCAATATTTGCCGCGATATCCAGCCCTTCGTGCATTACCCGTCTTCCAGTAAAAGGAGATTTACGCATCCCAAAATAAGAGGTTAACCACCCTTTTGTTGGCCAGCCTTGAGGAGTTGCCCGGCTGAGTGAAACCTGATCATTAAGGAGATTTCTCACATCTTCCTGACTCTGCCGCCGAAGTTCGATCTCAACCTGCAGTTTATTGATCTGCCGCTGTATTTCATCGACAGCTTCTCCAGGCTCAATATCCGAAAGGCCTCCAATAGCAACGGGAATTTCTTCTGGAACAACTTCCAAATTTGCCAACTGGCGAACTCGCGCTTCTGTCGCAGCCAGAGAACTCATCTGTTGATGAATCCTGTCTAAATCACCAACCAGATGCTGTATAGTCTGCCGCTGTTGACTGGTCGTAACCCTAAGACACTGCAACTCGTCACGATCAAGTGTGTTGTTAAAATAACTATACGAAAAAACAGCAAGGAGCCCGGCAGCAATTAAACAGCAGCAGAATAAGGCTTTAACCATTCCACTTTGAATCCGGAAACGTCGTACCTTACTGTCCCCTTCCGGAACAACTATGACTGAAAAACGTTTAGCCAAAATAACTCCAAACACCTGTTCGATTACTGATTTAATCCTGAAATTGCCCCTTGAGCAACCACCTGAAATCTATATTCCATTTTCAGAGAGAATGGTCCCTTAAGATAATTATTTTCTACTAATAACATATTTCTAAACTTATTCCAACAAATTAATTGCTAAGGCAAATTCATCACAATCAGGAAACTTAACACAATTAATACAAACGCCCCAAACTTTCTGTGGCAGTTCAGCTTTTTCAATATCAAAAAAGCCAAGGAGTTTAAAAAATTCAGGCTGATAGGTTAGTGCAAACACCCTCCTGATCCCAAGTTCGGTAGCCTCACGCAGACAACTTTCGACAATTTTACGGCCGATTCCCTTCCCTTGCTGCCCGGCCACTACTGCCAAAGAGCGAACCTCTGCTAGATCTTCCCAGCAAATAGCCAAAGCCCCTATCCCAAGAATTTCACCATCCTCTTCATAAACATAAAAATCACGAATAGAATCATAAATATCGGCCAGAGAACGACCCAGCAATTGACCGTCTTTGGCATAATCAAGCAACAGCTTATGGATCACCCGAGCGTCCGCAATCCGAGCGTGGCGAATCATATTATCTCCATATTAATAGGTGTTTAGGCTGAAGGTTTTAACCCTCCGCCCTATCAACCTTCAGCCTATCAACCTTCAGCCTTGTTTTACTGCCTTAGCCCTGGAATTCTCAATCAACTCACGAGCATGGACTAGCGCTTGTTGCCCCACTTGGGAACCACCCAGCATGCGCGCCATTTCAGCAATCCTGGCCTCAATGTCCAGCAGGTTCAGCTTGGTCGTTGTCCGACCATTATTCTCTTCCTTGGCAACCTGATAGTGTTGATCAGCAAAGGCAGCAACCTGCGGTAAATGGGTCACACAGAGAACCTGCATAGCTTTTCCCAAACGACTGATCTTTTCACCAACTGCTGTTGCCGCCTCACCACCAATGCCAGCATCAACCTCATCAAAAATCAAGGTTCTGATGCCATCGCCGTCGGGAACACTCCGCTTTAAAGCCAACATGATTCGTGAAAGCTCACCCCCCGAGGCTATTTTTGTCAACGGTTGAGGCTCTTCACCAGGGTTGGCAGCAAGATAAAATTCTCCACTCTCCAGACCATCAACCGATGCTTCTGGTAAAGGGGTAAGCTGGATGAAGAAGTCTGCTTTGGGCATCGCCAGATCAGAGAGTTCCCGCTTCACTTCATCTGCAAGTCCAACAGCTGCTTGTTCACGTTGACGGCTCAGATGTTCCCCAGATTCAAAAAGCAGTCTCTTTTGTGCCTGTAACTGCAGTCCTAGCTGCTCCCGGCGCCCTTCAACATCGCTCAAGTCACCGAGTTCAGCAGTAATTTTGGCTAAATATTCCAGCAACTCAGCAATCGTCGGAGCGTATTTTCTCTTCAGGCTCGACAGTAACGCAAGTCGATCTTCAACCTGTTGTTGCCGTTGTGGCTCAAAATCAAGCTTATCCGCATAGTCACGTAATTCCGACGCAATATCCTCCAAATTATACAAATTAGTCTGCAACGATTTGGCTAAAGAACCCAGTTGAGGGTCGATCTGCTGCAAAGCTTCCAGTTGACCCGCCACTACAGAAATTTTTCCACAAGCCGCCTGCTGACCGGAATAGAGACTTTCATAACCACCCACAGTTGCAGCAGTTAATTTTTCTGCGTGTTGCAGAATGGAGCGCTCTCTCTCTAACTCATCATCTTCACCAATTTGTAGGTGTGCATTTGACAATTCCTGCTGCTGAAAACCGAGCATATCGAGTCGTTGCTGACGCTCACGTTCAGCCAAATTCAACTGGCTCAGCTCTTTTTTCAATCGCTGATATGCTGCAAAAGCAAACCGATAGTCCTGCAGAATCTCTTGCAAACCCGCGAAATTGTCCAATAATCCCAAATGAGTTTCGGTGCGCTGTAGATTCTGATGTTCGTGCTGGCCATAGATATTAACCAGATCGCTCACTAATTCACGTAGTTGCGTCAACGGAACAGGTGATCCATTGACAAAGACCCGGTTTTTCCCCGAACGGGCAACGATCCGTCGCACCAGTAACTCACCATCGTTATCCAGCCCGGCATCCACAAGTTTCTCTCCCAGCAGAGGTTCTGCACCGAGGTCAAAAATCGCCTCAACCGAGGCCTCCTCCTCGCCAGTTCTGATTATCTCACCACGTGCTCGCCCACCAAGAAGCAGATTAACAGCATCAATAATAATCGATTTACCAGCACCAGTTTCCCCGGTCAACACATTAAAACCCGACCCGAAAGTGACGTGAAGATTTTCAATAATGGCAAAATTTTTGATGATGAGATCTGTCAGCATTATTTCTGATCACCAGTCAATAACAAAAAATAGATGGCTAAGCAAAAAATTCGATCTCCAAGGCGCAGCATTTTTTCAGGGGCGAAGACATATATAAGTATGTCGAGATCCTGAAAAGCTGCTGCAACACCGAAGATCGGAGATTTTTGCAACGCCATCAACGTTGTCCCCAGTTCAATTTTGTCCGCAATATTTCAAAATAATCTTTACTTGGGCTACTCACTAAGCGGGTTCGCGACTCAGAGCGGCGCACCTCGACTCGATCACCCGGCAGCAACTTTCGCCCAACCTGACCATCTCCCGTAAAAAAGACAACATCATCTTCAAAGCTGACTTTAATTTCGATTACAGAACGACTCCAGACCATGATCGGACGATTAGTCAACATATGCGGGCAGATAGGGGTAATCAGTAAACTATTAATATCGGGATAGATGATCGGACCACCGGCAGCCAAATTATAGCCGGTCGAGCCGGTGGGTGTAGAAATAATCAGACCATCAGCCTTATAACTGGTCAAATGACGACCATCAATTGAGGTTTCCATATCAATAATTCGCGCCAATGCCCCTTTATTGATAACGATGTCATTGAGCACGGTGAATTTCCCGACCACTTTGCCATTTCTATGGATTGAGGCATCAAGCATCATTCGATCGGAAACTTGATAATCATTGGCAATCAACCGTTCCAGCATCTCCGGCAACTCATCACGGGTAATCTCGGTCAAAAAACCAAGCCTTCCTAAGTTGACACCGACAATCGGAACATTTTTCTCACCCACCAAACGAGCAACAGAAATCAATGTACCATCCCCACCCAGGACGATGATCAGGTCAACTAACTCTGGAATTTCTTCCCCTGCGTAACCGTTTACCTGTCCTATCTGTTCGGCCAGACTGTCTTCAAGCAAAACCTCAATCTGCTCCCGCTTGAAACGTTCGCAGATATTCGAAGTAATCTGCTCCACATCAGGATGATTCTTTTTTGCGTAAACACCAATTTTTTTCAACATTTTCCCACCATAAAAAAGATTTAAAGTGAAAATCCTCAAAATGAAAGCCGACAATTATCACAAATTACCAGCGAAAGTCCATCTCATAGGATGTTGAAGTGGTCACAAACTGCATGCTACATTGTTGAGATGTAAATCCATTCTCGGCAACAACCCCATCATGCTTCAGGCATTGCTTGCGGGAAGTTAAGCGAAAAGCGTTGGACGCAAGCAATGCCTGAAGCATGATGCCTACAGATGCAAATGGATAAGTTGGAGCACCCATGGATCTCTTTGAACAAACAGCACAAAATAGCGACAACACCCCGTTAGCAGAACGGATGCGCCCACAGACCCTTGATGAAGTCGTTGGGCAACAGCACCTGCTCGGGCAGGGGAAGCTATTAAGGCAGCTGATTGAAAACGATCAACTCACTTCAATTATTTTCTGGGGACCACCCGGCACCGGAAAAACAACCCTAGGCCGGGTAATAGCCAACTGCACAAAAAGCCGCTTTGTATTTTTCTCAGCAGTTCTTGGCAGTATCAAAGAAGTCAGGGAAATTGTTGCTGAAGCAAAACAGCAGCGTGCTTATCATGCTCGCAAAACCCTCCTGTTTGTCGATGAAATTCACCGTTTTAACAAAGCACAACAGGACGCATTTCTCCCCTCGGTCGAAAAGGGAGAGATAACCCTGATCGGAGCGACAACCGAAAATCCCAGCTTTGAGGTCAATTCAGCACTGCTGTCGCGGTCACGAGTTTTTGTTTTGGAACCTCTGGCTCCGATAGATCTGAAAATTCTGCTGAATCGCGCCATATCTGCTCAACAGGGGCTGAACAAACCCGATCTCCAGGTTGAAGATGCCGCTCTCGATTTCTTTTCTGATCAGGCCGGGGGAGATGCTCGAATCGCTCTCGGGGCATTGGAGGTCGCCGCCGCTGCTGTTCAAGGTGATGTTATTTCGCTTGAAACCGCCCAGGAAGCGATGCAGAAGAAAGCACTTCTTTACGATAAGGGTGGCGAGGAACACTATAATGTTATCTCAGCATTCATCAAAAGTATGCGCGGCTCCGATCCTGACGCAGCTCTTTACTGGCTGGCACGAATGCTGGAAGCGGGGGAAGACCCGTTATTTCTCGTCCGACGGATGGTTATTTTCGCCTCGGAAGATATCGGCAATGCCGACCCACGTGCTTTACAGATTGCTTTGGCAGTACAGCAAGCGGTCCATTTTGTCGGTTTACCGGAAGCCAGGATCAATCTGGCTCAGGGAGTTACCTACCTGGCAACAGCGCCAAAAAGTAATGCCAGTTACGTTGGAATAGATGAAGCTCTGGCCGAAGTGCGAAAATCGGGGGCATTACCCGTTCCAAAGCATATCCGCAATGCTCCAACCAAATTGATGAAACAGCTTGATTATGGCAAGGGATATAAATATGCCCACAATTTCCAGGATGGTTTTGCGGAACAGAGTCATCTGCCGGAGCAGATCAGCGGAAAAAAGTTTTATCGTCCAACAGACCGAGGCTATGAAAAGTTGATCACCGAGCGGATGAATCATTTGCACAACAGATCAAGCAAGGAAACATCAGAATGAAAGTGATTTGCGGAGTCATCATGCTCCTGTCAGTTTTAATTACAACACCTGCAATAGCTGATGATTGGGAACCTTGGGAAGTCAGCGAGCAAACACAAAAACCAGAGTCTACAAACAATTCGGTTTTACAAACGGCAGTACATCTTTTCCAAAAATACATATCACCCGTCGATGGTCAGCGCTGCGCCATGTACCCAACCTGCTCCTCTTACTCACTGCAAGCAATCGGCAAGCACGGACCACTCATCGGAGTTTTCCTGACTGTTGACCGCCTTTACCATGAAGGTGATCCGATCGAACAACAACATCCGATCAACAAATGGGGATATATCCGGTTTTATGATCCGCTAGAAAATAATGACTGGTGGCTGGAAAAATAATTGTCGCTACAATGCTACCGTAAATCAATCTGCCGACGAATCAACTCGCTCCCAGTATTTTCACGCACCCTCTGCAGTAAATGCTGCGCACGCGCTGTCCCATTATTCTTCAGTACAACCACAGCATTCTTACGCAGCTGGGTTACGCCAGCATAGGCGGTGGCATTACCTTTGATAGTACGGCGAATTTCGGATGCAGGAGCTTTGAACAACCATTCGAGATCAACCGGGATGCGCATATCGACCTCGGCTTGCTGCGGACAAACCATAGTGCAGTCATCACAGCCAAACAACCAGTTTCCAACCGACACACCTTCTTCACGTGAAAGAATTCCGCGTTTTTCAATAGTTAAATAGCTGATGCACTTCCGCGCATCGATCGGTTGGCCGAATTGAATTGCCCCGGTCGAACAGTTCTTCACACAAGCGCAGCAGGTAGCACAAGTAAATGGCATCGGTAACTCATGGATAACTTCCGGCAGCTCTTCAGCAACAAAGAGGCAGCCAATAAAAGCCCGGGTATTCCCAGAATCGGGAACCCGCAAAAGATTATTGCCACCCACCTCGCCGAGCCCACCAACAGTGGCAAACAAGCGTTCATAAACAGCTGCGGTATCGACCGTTGCTTCGGCATGGATATTTTCACCGAGCATCGCTTTCAATTTAGAGAGAATGGCCTGCCCGGTTAAGTGGTAGTCAATTCCTCGGGCATAAGCCGAAATATAGCCAAGCAGAGCATCATTTGCAAGGAGGGGGAATGGGTGTGTAGTGGCAGGATCGCTCCAACTGTTGGTGAAAGTGAGGACTATTACCGATTTGGCGAATGGAAAAGTTTTCCATGGATTGGACTTTTCGGGAAACATCCTTTCGAGATAGTCCATCTCACCGTGCATCCCAAGCTTCAGCCAGTTGGCCACTTGCGTATTATTTTCATCGATGCGTTGCCGCAGGACCGGGTTATCCATGCTGATACACGCAATCGAATGCGCCCCGATTTTCCGGGAAGCTTCTACCAGCCATGCACTGAAATTATCCCGATTCATTTCGCTCCATTACTGAAAGTTGTTGAAGGGGCAGGCTCGAATAGCACTAAGCTTAGCTAGAAGGTTGTCGGGCTTTGCGACGCCATCAAAACATGAAGCGCCGCATACTCACATTCATCAACAACCCAACCCCAATCATCGTTGTCACCATACTGGTACCACCATAAGAAAAAAGCGGCAACGGTACCCCAACCACCGGAAGCAACCCAATCACCATTCCCAAATTAACAACGATATGCCAGAAAATCATTGCCGTCACCCCGACAGCAAGGAACAAACCAAACCGATCGGCAGCTCGACGGGCAACATACAATCCCCAGACAATCAAGAACAGATAGAGAAACAATAGCACCAGGCTGCCAGTAAAACCCCACTCTTCTGCAAAGACAGAAAAAGCAAAATCGGTATGTCTCTCAGGTAAAAACGAAAGTTGTGACTGAGTTCCCTGGACGAACCCCTTACCGAAAAAACCGCCACTGCCAACCGCAATTTTAGATTGAATGATATGGTAACCGCTCCCTAAGGGATCAGCTTCTGGATTCATAAAGGTGCGGATTCTGGCGCGTTGATAATCGTGCAGACCAAACCAACCGGCAACAGCAATAGCGGCACCGAGAAAACTCAGACCAATCAGAGTACCCCGCTTAAGTCCAGCAAACAGCAACATTGATGCGGCAATAAATATAACCATCATTGCCGTTCCCAGATCGGGTTCTTTAAGAATTAATACCACAGGTATCAGCAACCAGAGTGCCGGTTTCCAAAGTTCAAATAAACCGTAACCAAATGGATTTGCAGTTTTAGCAAAAATCCGAGCCAACAGTAAAATAATAGCAATTTTAATAACTTCACCGGGTTGCAAATTAAAAAAACCAAGATTGATCCAGCGCGTTGCCCCCATAGTGGTTTTGCCCATAACCAGAACATAAGCCAACAAACCGATACTTAAACCATAGAAATGGATAGCAAAATATTCCAAATGACGATAATCAAACAGACAGATCAGCAAAGCAATCAGAACTCCACCGGACAGCCAGAGAAGCTGTTTCAAATACAGAGGGGTTCCACCAGAATGCCAACTAGCCGTTGCACTGAATAGATTGGCAATTCCAATCCCGGCAACGATAAGCACTGTCAACAACAACACCCAATCAAAGTTAGATACCAAACGTCGATCAAACATCGATTATTCCTTTCGCTCCTGCGGTATCTGCCCTTTCAGCTCCATATAACGCTGAATAATCTGTTTAGCAACTGGCCCGGCAGCACGTCCGCCAGACTGTCCGTGTTCCACCACAACCGCAATTGCTATCTCTGGTTTTTCTGCTGGTGCATAGGCGACAAACAGAGCATGCGGGCGAAAACGATAGGGAATTTTCCCATCCTTATCGAGTTCTTCTTCTTCATCAGAGCGGCGTCGAACCACCTGTGAAGTTCCAGTTTTCCCAGCCACCAGAACATCCTCAAGATAAGCCGCCCGGCCGGTTCCGCGTGGCGCGTTAACCACAGCAATCAAGGCATCCTGAACTGCTTTCCAGTCTTTTGCTGAATATTCGATCTGGCGCACAACTTCCGGCTCAGGCTGCAACAAAATATTGCCCTCCCAGTCTTCAATTTGCCGGATAACCTGGGGTTTTAAAACTTTGCCATCATTAGCGATAGCAGCCATCATCACCACTAACTGCATAGGGGTAGTAAGGACAAAACCCTGTCCAATTGACGCAATAACAGTTTCCCCCGCGTACCAGGGTTTGTTGTAGCGTTTGCGCTTCCATTCCCGGGTAGGCATAAGGCCTGATCGCTCCCCCGGCAGGGGGTATCCAACCGGAGATCCCAATCCGAACTCTTTAGCCGCTGCAGATAATTTATCAATACCCAGCTCCAGCCCAACCTGATAAAACCAGACATCACAGCTTTCCCGCAGAGCTTTTTTCAGATTGGTTGGACCATGGCCCCATTTCTTCCAACAGCGATAGCGAGAACCACCTATAACAATATCGCCTTTACAATCGATTTGTCGTTTTGTCCCGGTGATTCCTTCACGCAACGCGGCCAAAGCCACAACCATTTTGAATGTCGAGCCTGGTGGATATTGTCCCGAAATAACCTTATTCTGTAACGGATGACGATTATCCTGTTCCAGCGTATGCCATTCTTCCCCGCCGATCCCTCTGGCAAACAGTGCAGGATTGAAAGTTGGTCGGCTGGCCATCGCCAGGATCTCGCCAGTCTTGACATCCAGAGCAATAGCAGCACCAGATTGAGAGCCAAAAGCTTCATCAGCTGCACGTTGCAGCTCACGGTCAAGCGTCAGATAAATTTTATTACCCGGACGGGAAGGCTCCACCTGCAATTGCCGTAACAACTTGCCTTGGACATCAACCTCAACCAGGCGCTGGCCCTTTTCACCTCGCAAATATGGATCAAAGGTTTTTTCAAGAGCAGTTTTACCGATATAATCTCCGCCTCTTGACTGATTGAAATCCCCGCTCCGCAATTCATCTTCGGTAATTTCACCCAGGTAGCCAATCAGATGGGCTGCTGATCCATGCTCTAAATAATCCCGCACCGGACGCACTTCAGTGATGACTCCAGGGAGATTCACACTGTGTTCTTGAACTCTCTCCATGATCTCCCGGCTAACATCATGTGCCAGTGGAATCGGGCGATAAATCGGGAATCGTTTCCCTTCTTGCCAGCGTGATTCGAGCTCAGAGGTTTCAATATCCAACAATGGAGATAATTGCTCAAACAGAAGAGATCGGTTTTCCACATCCTGCCGCATGACAGAAATCTGAAAGGAGGGGCGATTATCAACTAATAAGATCCCATTACGATCAAAAATCGGTCCACGCGGCGCATCCAGCGACAAAACCCGGGTACGATTGCGAATGGAACGTTCCTGTAGATCTGTATAGCTAATGACTTGCAGATACCAGAGTCGTAAGAGCAACAATAAAAACACCGTAGCTGCTGCTGCAGAATAGAACAGGAAACGACGCTGAACGACTGGCAATTCTTTCCATTTCAGATCAAGACCCATGATGTTTACTCTGGTAAACCAGACCGGCTAAACCGGGTCGATAACCGAATATGCGCTGAAAACGCAGCAATAGAAACAACAACACCGAGGCAAATAAGATGTTTATCAGTAGCTGTTTGGGGAGAGCCGGGAGAAGAATGTGAAATACGGGTGCAGACTCAGCAAGAACAGTCAGATAAAAACCAACAAGGAGATTTTGAAGCAACGTTCCACCGGCAATCAACAGCAATAACAATGGCGGGCTCTCAACATTAAGTTGTTCTGAAAGCACTCGCGTTACCAATACAATAATCAGATAAATCGAAATATACAAACCAAGACTGGGACCACAAAAACTATCCTGAATAGCTCCAAGCAGTAGACCCACAATAAGGGCTCGGGGCAAACTCTCACTCAGCCCCAGATAGAGAATCAAGATCAGGATAAGGTTCGGTCGCCAATTAGGGGCAAGAAATAATGGCAGGACACTACTCTGCAGCAACGCAAAAAATACACCGGTAAAAAGAAATAGGAAAAAACCTTTCATCGATCTTCCCCAACAATAACCATAACCTCTTCAAGGTGGGAAAAATCAATAGTCGTCGTTGCCTTGACCTGTTGAAACAAACCAAATTGGTTTTTTTCAACAGAATCGACCAGACCAAGAGCTAACCCTTTTGGAAAAATTCCTCCCATTCCTGAGGTCACCAGCAAATCTCCTACCTGAATATCGGCTTCACGCAAAGCATATTCGATAGATAGATTTTCACCCCGCCCGCGGGCAACCCCACGAGTTCGAGTGCGTTGAATCAGAGTAGCAACAGCTGAAGAGGCATCGGTTATCAGCAGAACCCGCGAACTATTTGGTGCAACCTTAATGATGCGCCCCACGACACCTTGTGCTGCAACGACAGGCAAACCATTGTGCAGCCCAGCTGAAGTTCCCTTATCAATAAGAATTGTTCGCGCCCAGTTACTGGCATCTTCACCAATAACCTGTGCTGGCAAGGCCGGTCGATCCAACTCATCAACAAAAGCCAGAAGCTTCTGCAGGCGTTCATTCTGCAGTGAAATTTCCTGAGTTTGTTGCAACCTGGAGCGTAGTTCCAGATTCTCCTGTTCAAGAACCAGATTTCGTTGCTGAGCATCAACCAACCAGAGATAATTACCCCAGAAACCAGATACGGAATCGGCGATACCATCGATACCGCTCTGAAAAGGGGCAGAAAAAGTGAGGACAGCACGCTCAAAAAAGGTGGTAGCAGATTTTTGGCGAAGATTATAGGAGTAGAGAATTACCGTTGCCAGCAGTAGAATAATGACCAGCAATATAAATTGATAGCGTCTTAACAGCTCACGCACTGACTGCTCCAAGCAGATCCTGTAGTAACAAAAAAATTAAACAGGGCAACAACACTAAAAAGGGAGGATCGGCTGATCCTCCCGAGAATAACACCATATGACCAGACTATGCCCTGACATCAAGAGGTAATAGCAACTTGTTTTAGCAAATCTAACTGATCCAGAACAGCACCTGACCCCAGGACAACACAGGATAACGGATCTTCAGCAACAACCACGGGCAATCCGGTCTCTTCGCGCAGCAAAATATCCATATTCTTCAGATATGCACCTCCCCCAGCCAGAATAATTCCTTTGTCAACAATATCTGCTGCTAATTCCGGTGGAGTCCGCTCTAGTGAGATTCTAACCGCTTCAATAATGGCATTGACCGGCTCGGACATCGCCTCACGGATTTCATCTGAGTTTACTTCCATGGTTTTAGGAATACCACTCACCAGATCACGCCCTTTAATGTCCATGGTAGTCGGACCATTACCGTTGTCAAAGACATTTCCAATACCAATTTTTACTGCCTCTGCGGTTCTTTCACCAATCAGCAAATTATATTTGCGCTTCATATATTGGACGATAGCTTCATCCATCTTATCACCACCGACTCGCACACTCTGCGCATAGACGATTCCGGCCAGTGAAATAACCGCAACCTCTGTTGTGCCACCACCAATATCGACAATCATGTTTCCCGATGCTTCAGTAATTGGCAAACCGGCACCGATAGCTGCAGCCATTGGTTCCTCAATCAGGTAAACTTCCCGAGCTCCTGCCGATTCTGCAGATTCCCGAACCGCCCGTTTTTCCACTTGGGTGATCCCCGAAGGGACACAGATCACAATCCGCGGGCGAACCAGATTCTTACGGTTATGCACTTTGCGAATAAAATAACGGAGCATTTCCTCGGTATGGTCAAAATCTGCGATCACACCATCCTTCATTGGTCGGATAGCAACAATGCTACCTGGGGTACGACCAAGCATCTCTTTGGCATCGGTGCCCACGGCCAACACCTTACGCTGCCCGGCAGCGCCGGTCTTCACAGCAACAACCGAGGGTTCACTGACAACGATCCCTTTCCCTTTCATAAAAACCAGGGTATTGGCCGTTCCCAAGTCGATCGCCAGGTCATTTGAGAACATGCCCAAAAGGGCATTAAAAACATTAAACATATCCCATCCTATAAAACGCCTTAAACGGCGCAATTCTTAAGTTAAAGTTCTGCTTAAAAGCTCGGTCACTCTAGCAAACCAACTATTTTTAAGCAAGAGTTAAGCTAGCAAAAAATGATTGCTTTTAAGCAAATTGCTGGTCTAACATGCGGGGTCATTTTTTTGTCTTACATTCGTCCCAAAATACTACTGAGGAGTTTCATAGCAATGCTTCAATTTGTCAGATCAAAACAAAAATCGGTATTGATCAAGATTGCCTTTGGCGTGATCATTCTGAGCTTTGTCATCGGCTATACCATGCTAACGGCACCTTCTGATCAGAGAGCTAATCAGGGCGGAGATATTGCTGCTCGCGTCAATGGAGACGAAATTGGCTACACCGAATACCAGAGTAGCTATAGTAATCTCTATAATTTGTATCAAAATATCTATCAGGGTAAGTTTGATGCCAAACTGGAAAAACAGCTCAACCTGCCCAGACAGGCAATGCAGCAATTGATCGAACAATCACTTTTGATTCATCAAGCGGAGCAACTCAACCTAGAAGTTTCGGAGCAGGAATTAATTGAGAGTATTGCCCATTACGATGCTTTCCAGGTCGATGGCAAATTCAATCGAGACCGCTATCTGGAAGTATTAAACTATCAACGCATGAACCCTGAACAATTTGAGGCCACTCAGCGGAGACAACTACTGACCCAAAAAGTACGTGTCAAATTGCAGCAAGGTGCCAGCATCAACGATGCAGAGATTTCCGCTGCATTTCATAATGAAAATGATAAAATCGACCTTAATTATGTCTGGCTGACGCCTGCTCTAGTTGAATCTAAAGTTGATGTAACCACTGAGGGTTTAAAAACCTTCTTCGAAAAGAATATTGAGACATTCAGAGTGCCGGAAAAGGTATCGCTGCGCTATCTACAGTTCGATCCAGCTCGGTATGAAGACAAGGTGGGTACTTTAAGTGACGAAGATCTCCAGCGCTACTACCGCCGCAATCTCGATCAATTTGAAATCAAGGAACAGGTTAAAGCAGCACATATATTGCTGCGTGTCCCAAAAGATGCGAGCAAAGAGATGCTGCAAAAACGGCAGGATCTTGCCAACGATCTTCTGAAACAACTGCAGGATGGAGCAGATTTTGCGCAATTGGCAAAAACCTACTCAGACGACAAGAGTAATGCCTCCTCTGGTGGTGAACTTGGTACTTTCGGACGTGGCACCATGGTCAGTGAATTTGAAGATGCTGCCTTTGCCTTGCGGCCGGGTCAATTAAGCAAAGTTGTCCAGACCCCATTCGGTTTCCATATCATAAAAGTAGAAGAATATATTGAAGCGGGTGTTAAACCTCTCGTTGACGCCATTGGAGAGGTTAAAGCTGGATCACAGTTGGAGAAAGCCCGCCAACTGGCATACGAAAAAACGATGGACGCTTATAATATCAATCGTAAAACTGGTGATCTAGAAGCTGCGGCGACAGCAAATGACCTAGGAATCAAGGAGACCGGATTTTTCTCTGTGAATGATGCAATTGACGGCATCGGCAAGGTGACTGATATCAGTCAGGCAGCTTTTACTTTGAAGCCTGGCGAACTGGCTCGACCAGTACAAACCACTCAGGGAGTTTTCCTTTTTACCCTGAAAGAGCGACAAGCAAGTCATCTGCCTGAACTGTCCAAAGTGAAGTTTGCAGTCGAACAGGCCTATCGAACCGAACAAGCCCAGTCCCTGGCTAAAGAGTTGGCGGACAAACTGCTCGCTGAGGCCATCGCAAAAAAAAGCCTGAGAACTGCTGCAAAAAACTTACAGTTGATAGTTGAAGAGTCGGGTGATTTCAGTCGCAGTTTCGGCTTTTTCATCCCCCGCATCGGCTCCTCACAAGAACTTTCTGAGGAAGCCTTTTCCTTAACCAAGGAAGCCCCTGTCGCTACAAAAGTTTATACTATCAGCAATAAATATCTGGTTGCCAGTCTGAAGAATGCTGAAGTGGCTGATTTAGCGAGTCTGGATGAGGCCACTCTCAGCCAGTTGAAGAGTCGATTACTGGCAGAGAAAAAAGAGCAGATAGTTACTGAAGAAATAAAACAATTATTACAAAAAGCTGAGATTGAAATCATGGTTCCAGAATTAATCAGCGCTTTTGGAAATAGGGAGAATAAATCATGATACCGATTATTACTCAAACCGATTGCCCAGCACTCAACCTGATCACGCGTGGGAAAGTCAGGGATATTTATGACCTGGGAGAACATCTACTGATCGTCACCAGTGATCGGATCTCCGCCTTTGATGTCATCATGGATGAAGGAATCCCACAAAAAGGCTATGTCCTGACTGAGATTTCTAAATTCTGGTTTGAGCAAATGTCTGACCTGGTTCCCCATCACCTGATCTCAACCGACATCAATGACTTTCCAGTAATTACCCATCAATATCGGGATCAGCTGGAAGGGCGCAGCATGTTAACGAAAAAAGCTCAACCACTACCGGTAGAGTGTATTGTGCGGGGGTATCTATCTGGCAGCGGGTGGAAAGAATATCAACAGCTTGGCTCCCTCAGCAGTATTCCACTACCAACCGGGTTGGTGCAGAGTGATAAATTGCCCGAAACATTGTTCACTCCATCGACAAAAGCGGAACTTGGCGAGCACGACGAAAACATCTCCTTTGCACAAACGGTTGAACTCTGTGGTGCCAAGATAGCTGAGCAGATGCGTGACATCAGCATTAAAATTTACGAACGGGCCAGAGATCTAGCTGATAAAAAAGGTCTGATTATTGCCGACACCAAATTTGAATTTGGCTTATTGGATAATAAACTCATCTGGATTGATGAAGCGTTGACCCCTGACTCGTCCCGTTTCTGGCCTAAAGATCAATATCAGCCAGGTGGTGCACAACCAAGTTTTGATAAACAATTTTTGCGCGATTATCTCGAAACCCTTGATTGGGGAAAGCAGGCCCCTGCCCCGAAACTACCAGCAGAAATTGTCCGCAAAACCGGCGAAAAATACCTGGAAGCCCTCAAACGTCTTACTGCTTAAGTAAAAATAAATCCCTGTTATTTTCAAGTAAGTCATAGTGTTTCTGCACTATGACTTACTTTTCCTTTACGTCATTCCATTAGCTTCTCAAATCTTTTTTCAAAACAAAACAATGTTTGCTATATGTATAATTTTGTCATATATTGTTCTTTTTTCTCATGAAGAGAAAAATGAATTTCTACATGCAAAAATAATTCGGGCTCCCGTTTTTCATTATAAGGTTGCTTAGATATATGAAACCAAGCTTTAAATATTGGATTTTTCTTGGTGCAATCTATTTTGCTCTTATCAGCATTATTGTCGCTAGTCTGATCGGTGCCTGGGCCAGCCTCAATGAAGGGCAACAGGTGGCCTTGGGGGAAATGATCAATAAGTTGGTTCCTTTCCCATTACTCGGAACAATCACAATTCTGTTTATTATCGGCGCATTGATTAACCTGTTATTCAATGACTATATCATTCCCATACTCAAACTTGCGGAAAGTGCAAGAATCATCTCATCTACAAACCCGGCACATCGGGTTCAAATCAAAAATGCCTCTAAAGAGATTCAATATTTAGCAGAAATTATCAACCAGTCGGCAGATGCTTTCATTGAACTACAAGAAGATGTTACCGGCAAGATCGCTGTGGCACAATCATCCTTGAATGAAGAACGCACTCGTTTGGCAGCACTGATGTCTGAACTGCCACACGGTGTTGTTGTCTGCAATACCGATGGACAGATTCTCCTCTACAACCAGCAAGCGCAAAAACTATTCGCAGATGAACCAACCGCAGTAACCCAGACAGGATATACTCAAGGCATCCTTGGACTGGGACGTTCAATTTTCAGTATTCTGGATCGTGATCCGATTGTCCACGGATTGGAAATGCTGCATAAATGTCACAAGTCGGGTCGCACGAAGATGGTCAATAATTCCATGATAACCCTGCATACAGGGCTCTGTCTGCGGGTCAATATGGCGCCATTTTTTACTGAACATGAAGGCCAAAAGATTATTTCTGGATTTGTACTGACCTTGGAAGATATGACCAAGCAGATAGAATCAGACAGTCGCCGCGACATGCTGATCCAATCCCTGATTGATGAGCAGCAAAAAGACTTAGAAGATATTCGTGACTCGATTACAAACATCCTTGATAGGCCTAAACTTGATCCGGAAGAATTACATAGTTATCGAAAAAAAATCGATCAAGCCTCCCAGTCATTGCAGGAAAAAGTCAGTGAAGCAAGAGCCAACTATGCTCTTCATCTACATGCCCTGAGTAAAAATGAGAATGTCCTGGCTGACAACCTCCTCGATATTATCAGCAACAACATTAACGAAAGGTTTTCAATCAAGGTGACCGCTCTTGCTCCTAAAGGTGTCTGGTTGCAACTTGACAGTTATTCCATGGTCCAAGCCATCTCTCATCTTGCAGGATTACTGAGCACTCATACACAAATCCCGGAGTTATTGATGACCTTAACAGCTGAAGAGGAATCTGGGACAGAGCTTGTTATTGCCTGGCCGGAAGCAAGAGCAGACTTAACTCTACTTGAAACCTGGCAACAAACACCTTTGATCACAGATGCAAATGGAAAGTTACTAAATTTTAAAGACACCATCGAAAATCTGGCCGGAAAAATTACCCCAATTTTTGGCAATAACGAAGAATATACAGGGGTCATGATTAGCTTGCCACCGCTGGATCAAGACCACCGTCTGGCAATCCAAAGTGACATTGAGCACCGCCCGGTCTCTTACGAATTTGACCTATTCAACCGAGGGGAGTGGAAGGAATTGGGGCAAACCCCCCTGCGCAAACTGACCTATGTTGTCTTCGATACAGAAACAACGGGTCTAAGTCCGTCAAAAGGGGATGAGATTATTCAACTTGGTGCCATCAGAATCATTAATGGACAGCTTCTTTATCACGAAGTTATCGACCAACTGGTGGATCCAAAACGTTTTGTACCACAGGAATCGGTTGCCATCCACGGCATTCAGCCGGCTCTACTTCAGGGGCAACCAACCATCGATAAAGTCCTGCCACATTTTCACACCTTTGCTGAAAACTCAGTGCTGGTTGCCCACAATGCCGCCTTCGATATGCGCTTTCTGCAACTTCAGGAAGAAAAAACCGGTATTGTTTTCGACAATCCGGTTCTTGATACACTGTTGCTCTCATCAATTATCCATCCAAATCAGGAATCCCACTCTCTGGATGGATTAGCAGAACGGCTCAATGTTACAATCGTCGGTCGTCACACTGCTCTCGGTGATGCTATTGTAACCGGTGAAGTTCTGGTGAAGATGATCCCACTTTTGGAAGCGCATGGAATATATACCTTGGCCGATGCTCTGGCCGCTGCCGCACAATCACCCTTTGCCAAAGTTGCCTATTAATTGTTCAAAAAGACCCCTAAATAAAGAGGCACGGGGAAGAATCAGACATCATTTTAAGATTGGACAGAGCAGATGTTGAAATCAATTTTCAAGGGATTGGCCAGTAAAAAAAGGGAAATCAATGATCCCCTGCTTGCCTATGTAATCGATGCCTGTGCCACAATTGAAGATCGCTCTACACTTAAACAAAAAATACCAGAAACCAGCTTCTGTGTGCTTGATCTGGAAACCACCGGGCTGGATATGGCCAATGATGTGATTATCAATATTGGTGCGGTCAAACTAAAAAAAGGCAAAATCACCAAACTTTTTGAAGCCTATACCAAGCCTCCAATTTCGATTCCGGAAAAATCAACCGAATTTCATGGCATGGTTGATTCCATGTTTGAGGATAAGCCGGTCATCGGTGAGGTTCTCCCTGAATTTCTGCAGTTTGTCGGTAACAGCGTTATTGTTGGTCACCACATCAATTTTGATATCCGCATGTTGCACCGCCACCTGAAAGAGTTCTACGATGTTGGTATCTCCAATGCGGTCTGGCTCGACACCATGTTCCTCTATCAGATGGCTCACGAGGATCAGGCTCATCAACCACTGGATCATTTACTCGAACGATATTGTGTTCAATGTGATCAACGTCATACGGCACTAGGTGATGTTGTGGCAACAGCCAAGGTCTTCGTCAAAATCATGAAAGAGTTACCGACCTCTCACAAAACCATTGGGGATCTGTCCCGTGCCCAGAATGAAATGCGTAGAAAGGATCAATAACATATGTCTGAACCTGTTTGTGAATATGGGCGAAAAGTTATATCTGCCGACGAATATGAAAGTCTGCTGCACTTGGATACAAATGAAGTAATTGATATTCTGGCAAAAAGATATCTGCAATGGAAAACCCCCTACCAGGAGATACTGAATAGCTCGCGGGCCCCATTCTACCGCTGGTTCACTGAAGGAAAAATAGATATTTGGCAGAACACTATTGGCAAACATCTGCGTACCAACCGACGCAACAAGGCGGCCATAATGTGGGTCGGGGTCGATGGTCAAGAAAAGGTTTACACCTACCATACCCTCGCTTATAAAGTAGAACGTCTGGCGATGGCACTCCTGAACATCGGGGTCAAAAAAGGGGACAATGTCCTTATCTTCACCCCCAACCTCCCTGAAACCATTGTCACCATGCTCGCCTGTGCCCAAATTGGTGCCGTCCATATTATCTATCATATTGCCTATTCATCAGAATCATTAGCTGAGCGGATACAGGACTGCAAAGCCAAATATATTGTCACTGCCGATAGCTGCCCACAAACCGCACATAGGTTGAAAGAGAAAGTCAATGATGCATTAAGCAAGATTAATCATAAAATTAAACACTGCATCGTTATCGAACGAACCGGGGAGCGGGTCCACATGCACCCAAAGCGGGATCTCTGGTATCGGGATCTGATCACCGATGAAAATTATTCGCAGGGAGCCGAGGTTGATACCGTACATGCTGCCGATGATCCTCTGTTTATGCTTTACACCTCCTCCAAGACCAAAACCGCTAAAGCTGTCGTCCACAATACTGCCGGATTTCTCATGTGGGCACAGTTTACCACCGAGCTGTTGTTCGATATGGATGATCGCGATATTTTTTGGTGTACCGCTGATCTGGCTTGGATCACTGGCCATACTTATGGAGTTTACGGCCCCCTCTCCCTTGGCAGTACGGTTTTTATCTATGAAGGAAGTATCACCTACGAAAATACCGCCCTCTTTTTTGATTTTCTGGATCGCTTTCACATCACCCGAATGTTCAGTAATCCGGCATTACTGCGCAGTGTTATGCGAGCTAAAAAGAGCCGCCACTATGAGGCTAAATCAGCCAATTCTTTACGCCTTATTGGCTGTGGTGGTGGTGAGATCAAAGACGATCTCTACCATTGGGTTTTGCATACACTGCCCAAACAAGGGAAAATCCCTTTGATCAATATCTGGGGGCAAACGGAGGCAGGTGGCAGTTTGATGGCCAATGTTCCAGGAAGTTTAGGCAGCAAACAAAATACCCGATTACTTCCTCTCCCCGGGGTAAAGTGTAAATTGGTCAACAAGAATGGTGAGGCAATTGAGGCTTACGATGAGCCGGGTTTTATGGTTCTTACCGATCCCCTACCCTTTATTTGCAATGATCTTTATGGTGACAGCAAAACCTATCGATCTATTTACTGGGAGAAATTTAAAGGGAAAAAATACTACTCCACCGGGGATCAGGCGATTGCCTGGAAAGATGGCAGTTACGTATTGACCGGGCGGTCAGATATTGCACTCAGCTCCGGGGCTGGAAACCGTAAAATTGATGAAGTGGAAGCGACAATCCTCAGCCATCCACGGGTTAAGGAATGTGCAGTCGTGTTTATTGATCATCCAGTGCATGGCTATATGCTACTGGCTTTCTGTGTTTTAAATTCGTACAAGGATGAAAGCTATAATGATGAATCTTTGCAGTCGATCAAAGAGCATGTCATTGAAGAAAGTGGGGAGTTTGCCCTTCCCGATGCGATTCGCCTGACCAAATTTTTACCCAAAACTCCAGACAACGAAATCAATCGTCCCTTGCTCAAAGAGATTTCCCTACAGATGGAGGGGCTATAAAAACTTCACAAGACCGAAGCAGGAAGTCGTTATCCTTGCAAAAGCAAGCGTCCGCTGAAACCAGAACCCACAAGATGTACAGGGACAGCCTGTTCAGCCAGATTCTGCTCCAACAATTCAGCTGTATGACAGAGATGTCAAACGTACACTCATCTATGCCTTCTTCTTTTTTTTGGGGTTTCTATGCAGAAGCTATTCAATTAACACTGGGTAGTTGCCAGGCAACCCTTTTATCATCAACTCGGCGGGTATATTTGTAGCTGTCAAACAACTCCAGCAAAGCTTGAACCTGCTTACGACCACTGTCCAGTTGATCCCTGAATTCGGCTAAAGTCATGGTTTCTTGCCGCTGAAAAATATCAACCAGGAGCTTTTCCGCTTTTTGATAGCTTTCCATGTGCAATGAACTTTCCTGATTCAATCGGACCAGAGAGCCTTCGAGAACCAGATAGGAAAAATAAGTTTCACTATCTAGACCCTCCAAGCCAAGTTGAAGCAAAACATCCTTATTGTTCTTGACTTGAAATCCACTAGTTCGGAAATATTGCTCAAGATTTTTTAGAATTTGCAGTTCTTCGGCGGTTGGCTGTGGTTGCCAATCCGGAGTTGCCACCAGATCACGATTCTGTACAATTAGGTTTTCATCTAGTGCCCACTGTAGCAAAACTTCAAAACCTTTAGGTGCCAGTTTCTCTGACAATCTTGATTGTAAAGTCGCTCTGGGAATCCCGTGTCGCAAATGGTGTTGCTGTTGATATTCCACTACAACCTGCGGCAATTGTTGCTTCCAGCTACGCACTCGATCAGCAAGCACCCACTGTTCGGCAAGCAATTCAACCTGCCCGGACGCCTTAAGCTTCTCCAACCCCTGCAATAACTGTTCACGCCCAGTTCCAGTCTGCTTTTCCAGATCCTTGATTTTGGCAACTTCCAACTCATCCAGTTTCTGCAACCAGAAACCCAGATCACCAGAAGCAAGATCGGCCAGACGTTGCGTCACTTCGCTACGAAAGCGTTTATGCTTTTGTGGTTCGGCATCGATCACCATCCCACCACCAATCGTGACCATGGGAGAATAGGAGCGGATAATAAAGCGATCACCACGGTGGGCTAACAAAGGATGATCAAGTGTCATCTGCACCAGAGCCTCTTCCCCTGGTGCCATTTCATCGCGATCAAGCAGTACCACCTTGGCAACACTGCGACCGGTACCCAAATGAAAATGGACTGGATCACGAAATTTAAGAGCACGGGGAGCTTCTTTAAGGAGCTGCAAGCGAACATCAATCCTCTGACTCGCCCGGAACAAGCCTGGGGTACCAATGATCGAACCTCGTGGAACCTGTTCACGGGTGACCCCGGAGAGATTTAATGCTACCCGCTGACCGGCAAAAACAGCCGGGACTTGTTTATCATGAACCTGAGCTTCACGCACCCGCGCCATGATGGCTGCAGGTAAAATCTCTAATGTGTCTCCAGGCTTGATCTGACCACTATTCAAGGTGCCAGTCACAACTGTCCCAAAACCACTGATACTGAAACAGCGATCAACCGGCAAGCGCACCGCACCACCGGAATCGCGAGGAGGAACCTGGCTTAATTGCTCGCGGATCACCTCCATCAAGTCGCCCAACCCCTCTCCGGTGACTGCGGAAACCCTACAGCAAGGGGCTTTCTCCAGAAAGGTTCCTGTGACCTGATCACGAATTTCCTCTTCGACGATATCAAGCCAATCCGGTTCCACCAGATCACACTTGGACAGAACGAGAATCCCCTTTTTTAACTGTAGCAGTTGCATGATCTGCAGATGTTCACGAGTCTGCGGCATCACCCCTTCATTGGCATCAATCACCAGAAGAACAAGATCTATTCCAGCAATGCCACTGAGCATCTGCGGAATAAACTTTTCATGTCCGGGAACATCAACAACCCCGGCAATCTGCCCATTCCCTAGATCGAGGGGAGCAAAACCGAGTTCGATCGATATTCCCCGTTCTTTTTCCTCCCCCAATCGATCAGTTTCGACCCCAGTCAAAGCACGGATTAAGGCAGACTTGCCGTGATCGACGTGTCCAGCGGTTCCGATGATAAAATGTCCCTGTTCTGCCACTCTCTAAGTCTCTTCCATTAGAAAAATATCAAGATCTATCTTTTGACGGAATAAAGGCGATAAGGTCTGATGTTAGACCTTCAACCTGACTCTGACTTTACCTTTGATTCTACATCCGCAGCTATCAGATTTTTATCCTGTCTAAGAAGCTTTTAGCACTGAAATCAAAATCTGCGCCAGTAACGCTTCCTCTTCTTCAAACACCGCCCGCATATTAACCAACAACCGGTCATTTTGCACTCTGGCAACAACTGCAGGAGAAAAGGTTCGCAGCTGTTTTGCCAGATCAGCAGTACGCCCCGCCAAGGGATTGATTTCCACTGCCCAATCCGACAATTCAGTCAGCGGCATAGCTCCTCCGCCAACTCGAGAAACATCTTCGATCAACTTAATTTCTGCTGCTAATGACTCAGCTGCAAGGCGTTCAAACAGGCGTTGACACCGTTGCTGTTGTTGCTCGGGATCAGCAGAAAACATTTTTAATACCGGTAATTCCTGTAGTGCCTGGTCTGGCTGCAGGTACAGGCGTAATGTTGATTCCAACGCGGCAAGGGTAAGCTTATCAATCCGCAAAGCCCTGGCTAATGGATGTTTACGAATTTTTTTGATCAGATCAGCCCGCCCGACAATAATCCCTGCCTGTGGCCCACCCAGCAATTTATCACCACTGAAGGTAATGACATCTACCCCGGCTTTAACCACTTCGGGAACGGTAGGTTCTCTTTCCAATCCATAGTGACTGAGATCAACCAGCAGACCACTCCCCAGATCCTCCATCAAAACCAAATTGTTCTCCCGGGCAAGTGGCAGCAACTCTCTTGCCGGGACATCTTTGGTGAACCCTACAATCCGATAATTGCTGGTATGAACTTTGAGGAGGATTGCAGTATTCTCGTTAATTGCCTTCTCGTAATCATGCAGGTGAGTACGGTTTGAAGATCCTACTTCACGTAAAATCACCCCGCCAGCTTCCATAACTTCTGGAATCCGGAATGCTCCGCCGATCTCCACCAGTTCACCGCGTGACACAACCGCTTCACGCCCTTTACCCAGCGCAGTCAATGCCAGCAGAACCGCACCAGAATTATTGTTGACCACCAGTGCTGCTTCGGCTCCAGTTAGCTGAGTTAATAGATTTTCAACATGGGAAAAACGTTCACCACGGCAACCGCTATCGAGTTCAAATTCCAGATTCGAATAACCCGCAGCAACATCATTGATGGCACGTAACGATTGAGAGGAAAGAGGAGCCCGCCCCAGATTGGTATGTAAGAGAGTCCCTGTTGCATTGATCACTTTACGCAATGAGGGCTGCAGCAACTCCCGACAGTTCTGGGCTGCAACAGCAGCAACATTTTTAGGATGGAGCCTTTCAGGGGGGACAATCTGACCGGTCTCAAGAATTTCCTGGCGTAAAGACGCGATCAATTCCTGAACAGCATGGGACAAAGTATCTTGCGGCAACTGCTGAGATAAACTCCGCAATGGCTCTTCACGTAAAACTCGATCAATTGCCGGTAGAGTTCGTAGCAGATCCTGTTGCCCGCTCATAGTCATCCTTTCCTAGGTACATTTGGAAGATTTTGAGATTTTTCGCACAGAAGTCTAGCACGACATTTAATAAATGAACAACAATATAGATTTGTTTATTTTTATTGACACTTTAATCATAGCTTTGTTATAAGTCGCCCACCTATAAGGGGCTGTAGCTCAGTTGGGAGAGCGTTTGACTGGCAGTCAAAAGGTCCGCGGTTCGATCCCGCGTAGCTCCACCATAAAAAAAAGGGTTACAGATTTTAGTCTGTAGCCCTTTTTTTGTTTTTCTCGTTTTGCTGATACTTTTGCTAATAATGAAGAAAGAAATTTGCCAGACAGCTTTAAATAATTGTAGCCCAGCATCTGGGAGTACCTGATCATGTTAAAACCTCAACCAGAAAAGCAACAATGGCAAAATCCCCTGCGGCAGCCTCTTCCTCCGGGATAATGACTTCATCATAATCAGGGTTCTCTGGTTTCAGTATAATGCTCTCATGGATCCATTCAGAGTCAGGATCAATTCGCTTTTTACTTTGGTATCGTTTGACTGTAAAGGAGGCTCCCGTTTCCTCGTCTATACGACCACCATGTCTGGCCAATACCACCCTGCCCTGCCTTGTTCCACCAACATTTCTGGAGAAAAGGCAATAACTGCCATCTTGGATCATGGGCTCCATGGACCTCCCCTGTATTCTGGCGACAAACATGGAATCGTCAAAATTTGACCGGTTGGTCAATCCTGTCATATTCAGCCAATCATCCGGATCTAAAGGCAGTGAAGATTCTAGGAAAGCACCAGCAGCAATCGCTAGAGAATAATGAGGAACAACGTTTATGAACCGGTCTTTGGCTGGGGGATTATCGAGAAAGATCAACTTTGGTTTCAGGATCTTGCTCTCTTTTGATCTCACGCCCCTCTCTGCAGGGAGTAGAAAGTGATAGTCGTGGTCTTCAAGCTCTATCTCAAGTTGTGCAAAATACTTTTGAAGATCTTCAATCATCTGCGTCCTGATAGATTGGTAGTCTTCCTTCGTAAGTTGGGCCTGTAACACAGAATCAATAGCTACATAATTTAAATCCCGACAGTGATGAAAAAATTTTTTCCGTTCAAATTTCTCAAAAGGATTCCTGAATAAATTAGCTTGAAGCTCAGCTCGATCTTTCAAATATTCATCCCGGTTATAAGGGCTTTTATTCTTTTCACAGCGACCAACCCGTTCATGAACCACCATATAGAAACGTTGATAAAGTTCAAAAACTTCAGGTAATATTGCCTCACCTCGGTTGTTCCTGACCTTAAGAAAGGCCAGCAGAAAAATAATTTTGTATGAAAAAGTATAATCACGTTTTTTAAGAAACTCCATGAAGTCCTGACGACGTGTTTCTGCAGTGTGAACAGGTAATCCCAAGGTCGACCGCATGTTTTCAACTTTCTTAGGATCAAAAAAATGCAAGGTTGAACGACCAAATGGATGAGCGAAGTCGGCCGTAATTGCTCCCTTTTTTAGCCAGGCTATGACTGTGCCAGTGGAGACAAAGAGTTCACGAGCCAATTGTTCCTCGTTTAAAAAGTTGCCATACAAACTGTCAAAGGTGAAGATATCTATCGGCTCAACTCTACGAACACCCTCATATAATCCATCAAGAGTAACAATTTCATCTTGTCTGGTACCTGTTTCAGATTGAATAAGATCAGAGAAAGGGCTGTAAGTTCGGATGCCAAGTAGGGCGTGCAAAGACATAGGATTAAGTCTGGCACCATAATTGTCCACTACGTCCAGAACATAAAGAGCCTCTTTACCCGGATAATGGCGGAGACCCCGCCCCAGTTGCTGGGTATAGAGAACCTTGGAAAAGGTCGGTCGTGCCATAACCAGTATTTGAGTTTGTGGTGCATCCCAACCCTCGGTGAGCAGATCACAGGTACACAAAAATCGAACTTCGCCAACCTTGTATTTCTGCTGAGCAGCCTCGGCATATCGGCGATCTTTACCATCCACCGCCATAGAGGTTAGACCAGACTTGTTCAAAGCGTCAGTCATTCTCCGGGCATGAGCAATATCCACGCAGAACACCACTCCCTGTTTGCCACTGAAGGAACCACCAAAATATTTAGTGATAATCTCGACAATAAGTTGATCACGTGAAGGCACCCTTAAGGTTTGTTGAAGATCACTTTTGACATATTCTCGACCATTGAAACGAACCTCTGAAAGATCAATATTTGACTTAATTCTAAAGCAACGGACCGATGGAACAAGACCCTTGGTGATCGCCTCGGCCAGGCCCAGAGGGGATTCATACTCTCCGAATATCTCTTCCAGATTCTGCCGATCCAGACGTTCTGGGGTAGCAGTCATCCCGATAAGATGTCTGGGGTTAAAATGTTCCAGTACCCGCCGCAATCCGGCAGCTGCCGCATGATGAGCTTCATCAATCACGATATAGTCAAAATGGGTACCCTCCAACTCATAATAATGCCTATGCATAAAAGCATAGGTCTGGACAATGACCGAAAGAGTTGCCACAGAAAACAAATCGTCACCAATATGATCTCGGTATATTGGGAGTCGCATCTTGAGACGAGCCACGGTCTGTGTACGCAATTTATGGCTGGGCACAAGAATTAGAGCCCTAAAAGTTGAGCACGCTAAAAGGAATGATTCAATGTCCTTGATAAAGATCTCGGTCTTACCAGTACCAGTCGGCAGAACAACAAGAAAATTGCTACGACCTTTTTTTCTCTCCCTGGTGAAATATTCCAAAGCATCTATTTGATGGTCATGGAGATCAAGGGTAGCAAGCTGACGGTCTACTTTGAAGTGCGAGCGTGGCAGGAAATGTGTTGAGTCACCAAGAAAAGTTTGTAATTCTTGGATGAATTTCTCCCGGTCAGCCATGCCTCGTAGTGACCATCGAAAAGTTTTAAAACCATCCGCAGTAAGGGAATTTTGTTTAAAAAGCTGGGAGCGATATTTCTTCGGTCCAATAACTGCTGGGTGGTGAAAAGATTCCCCGTTCAGTTCAACGGCAAACTTCACCCCTCTAGAGAAAAGGGCGTAATCGATAAATCTACGTTTCCCTTCACAGTCATAAAAGGGGAACTCCCTATAAAGAACATCACGAGAAGCTTCACCAAAGGCTGTAATGAAACAATCCTCAAATATCGACTCAGGACGGCTGGGGTCGATATCCTGCTCTTGCCGGTTACGGCCAAAGTGCCTGATTTGATCTGGCTCCTCGCCTCCACCCAGAAAAAATCGAATTTCGCTCAAAAGGTCATCTAACGACTCACCAGAATCATATAAAAAGCGGAAAACCCGATCATATTGATGAACAAAACTATTCTGGATGCTGGTGTAATCAACATATTGGTGGTCGACAAGATCGCATATTCCCATGTCAATTATGACGCAGGTTCCGGCACCATCATCATAGATGAAGCCGGTATCGACTGTCCTGATGTGAGAAAGCTCAAGTGGAGCCAGAAGATTGCACAAGCCGTGATTAACGACTGTCATTTCGTTCTCCTGGACAGAGTAGATAACCAAGCCAGATGTCCGATGACCGAAGTTTTGACACCTGCCGTGAAAAACCTTTCACCCTAAGATCAAGCTTCATAAAAATTGTTTCCATCTGCTCTTGTGACCAAAGAGTGAACACCCGTCCATCATCAACAACATGTTTCCCTGTACCCTCCTTCAGTGACAGATAGATCAAACCACCATCATTTAAAGCAACACGGACTCGGCCTAAAATTTCTGCAAACAGATGCCGTTCCACATGTACCAATGCACCGATCAAGATAAGTGCATCAACGGAGATACTGGCAAAATTAAAGGTAAAGAAATCGCCTACGAATACCGGGCAACCAGAAAACTCTCGTGCCATAATGGCTAGGGATGGGGAACGTTCTAGCCCGGTGGGATTGAATCCTTGATTAGCAAGCCACCGTAGGTCACGGCCTGATCCACAGCCAACATCAAGGATAGATGCACCAAGCTGCAACTCTTTAGCTAGTGGCATAAGAAAAGATGTTGAATCGAGCTGAAAAGTAGAGTCAAAATAGCTTTTAGCGTGTTTTTGGTAAAAATCAATCATGGTTCTTATAATCTTTCCAATATGAACACATCGGCAGTAATTTCATGTGCTCAAAATCACCATCCAACAATACAGACACTACCGGACAAAACTTAATTAGCAATTTTTTGCAAAAAGTAATGCAGCCAAATTATCACTAAAAAACACTAAACTCAATCGACCTTTTAACAGTTAATTTCCCTAAAATGACTTCCCCGACGCCAAAACGTATCCGGCAGAATGACTATAGATCTGAACCGTAGACTTATACGTCATTCAATGTGATAGTAAAATTCAGGAATTTCAATCAGCAGACGGGCGACCAAACAGGTACCGTTCTTTATTCTGTAGAGCCCCGAAACCGTGTTTGCTACCGGCGACCCCTTTATGACTAGAGTATTATTAATGGCAATTTCTACCTACAGTTGCTTCCTTCCACATTTTGACCCATTGGCTCTCTATCTCCATTTCTGCCCAAATGGGCCAGGCCTGCTTGAATCGCTGAACCCCCTGCCAAAAACCGGGCGCTATTCCATTGTTCCACTGCACTGGCAGGAGCGTTACCGGCTCCAGAACGGAATCCTTTTTCGCCATGATCAAGATGGCTCAACCGAGTTACCCGGCAAACCGCTGACAACACTTGCCCAGATTCTGCAAGAAAGAGTTGTTCCAACATCACCGGAGACACCCTTCCCCGGTGGTTTTTTCGGCTATTTCGGTTACGATCTGGCGGCTCAGATTGAAGACCTGCCGCAACACGCTGAGCGCGATCTGCCAATCCCTGATCTGGAATTATATTGGGTTGATGTCACGGCTGTATATGATCACAAAAACATGCGACTGACTCTGGCAACTCTTGATCCGACTGTCGATTTAAAAAGTCTGGAACCCAACATAAAAGAATTGCAAAAAGCATTACCTGTACAAACTCTGAAAACAACCCGACAGCCTGAACCAATCATCTCCCAGAATGATTTCATCTCTATGGTTGAGCAGGGCAAAGAATATATTGCTGCCGGGGATATTTATCAGGTCAGCCTCTCCTGCCGCTTTGACGGTATGCTGGAAGGACCATCAACCGAACTCTATCGGCGCTTACGCACAATCAATCCATCTCCATTTGCCTGTCTGTTAAACTTTCCGGAGGTGGAGATTATCTCTAGCTCGCCCGAACGTTTGGTTTCGCTGCAGTCGGATCTGGCAGAAACAAGACCGATTGCAGGAACCCGTCCGCGCGGCTATACTCCCCCGGAGGATCAACAGCTAGGCAAGGAGTTACTCGACCATCCTAAAGAACGTGCTGAACATATCATGCTGCTTGACCTTGAGAGAAATGATCTTGGCAAGGTCTGCCAGGCCGGGAGTGTTGAGGTTGACGAATTGATGGTCCTGGAGCGCTACTCCCACGTAACTCACATCGTCTCTAATGTTAGGGGAAAATTGAGGGAAGATTGCGGCCCGTTCGATCTACTGCAAGCAACTTTTCCAGGTGGCACCATCACCGGCGTGCCAAAGAAACGTTGCATGGAAATCATCGATGAGCTTGAATCAGTTGGACGTGGCAGTTACACTGGCAGCGCTGGGTATATTAGTGCCTGTGGCAATATGGACCTGAACATTTTAATCCGTACTTTCCAGCGAATCGGTAAAAAACTGACTTACCAGACTGGAGCCGGAATCGTCGCCGACTCAATTCCAGAAAAAGAATGGCAGGAATGTCTGCACAAAGGGGAAGCACTACGCACCATCCTGTAAAAATGGGAGGTTAAATCAATGATCGTCTGTCTCAACGGAACCTTTATCCCCCAGGAAGATGCCAAATTACCAATTAATGATGGCGGCTTTCTGTTTGGTGATACTCTATTCGAAACCCTCAAAGCACATGAGCAGAGAATACTGCTGACAACACAACACCTGGATCGACTGGAGCAGTCGGCACAACTACTCAATTTCCCTTGTGATCGACAAAAAATCGAATCCTCCCTCCTGCAAATGGCTGCAGCACTTAAATATCCAACCGCACGGATTCGGCTGACTCTCAGTCGGGGTAACTTTCAGGGGTTATTATGGCCGACAGAAGAACAAAGTAGCTTTCTTTTAACTGCAGTTGAATATGAAGAACTGACCGATGTTGAGCGCCAGTCAGGAGCTGCGTGCATAATCGCCCCGAACCGGCGGGTCAACCCGGTCAGCCATCTGCCACAAATGAAACGTGGTAATTATGCTGACTGCCTCTATGCAGCCAACTATGCCCGTCAGTCCAGCACCCGTGAAGCATTGTTTATTGATCAGGATCAGAATATTCTTGAGAGCAGTACCAGCAACTTGTTTGCGATGATTGATGACCGGTTGATCACTCCCCCAATCGGGACATTGGTTCTAGATGGAATCACCCGCCAACAAGTGATCGATACTGCTGCAGAGCTGGGAATCTTAGTTGCCGAACGAGAACTCCCCTTTAGTGAATTGATGCAGGCGCAAGAAATATTTTTGACCAATTCATTGATCGACATCCTGCCAGTATCCAGCATCAACAGACAAACTGTCAAACGTGGCGATTGCTGGAAATCGTTACTTAAAACGCTCTGGATGCGGATAGAGACTTAGGAGCCTGTCCGAGAATACAAGAGCCTACTACGAAACCGTCTGATCGATTCATATTTTCGTGCGTTTTCGACAAATAGCGGTACTATTCGCTTTCAAACCTACGAAAATCCACCCTCGGTTCGCAAAACCGCTGGTGGATTTTGGCTTGACAAACCAGCCCGGAACAATATAATCGTCGCACCCATGCCGAAGTGGTGGAATTGGTAGACACGTCGGTCTCAAACACCGATGAGCTCAGCTCGTGCCGGTTCGATTCCGGCCTTCGGTACCAAAAATGAAATTAGCCCCTGAGAAATTAGGGGCTTTTTCTTTGTCCCAGACTATCCTACACGTTCCCAATAAATCCATAAATATCTATTAATTCAATATCTTATTGAACACCAACCCTCTCAAGACAAGACCCATTATGAAAACCTTTCCACCCTAAAACGTCCCACCACAGCCCTTGACATCCTGAGTTTTTAGGTATACACGTTAGGTATACAGGCCAAGACATCTGAACACGCGTATACCTAAAATAGCCTTCAAGAGGTGCCAAAATGGCGAGAAGAACCACCCCCCTGACCGACGCTCAAGTAAGAAACGCAAAATCAAAAGATGGTAAACAAGCTACTTATTTTGATGGTGGCGGCATGTACCTGCTGGTTAGACCGTCCGGAGACAAAGGCTGGAGGTTCAAGTATCGCCTTCATGACAAAGAAAAGCTCATATCCTTTGGCACCTACCCCGACATTAGCCTATCAGAGGCACGTAAATTCCGATCTGACGCACGCAAACTTGTTGTCAAGGGCATTGACCCCCTTCAAGCCAGAGAAGAGCAAAAACAGCATTCAAAAACGGTTCGAGAGAACACATTCAAAAAGGTTGCCCTTGAATGGCATAGCAATCAAACTGATTTGGCAGAGACGACAAAACGACTGCACATGCGCCGCTTCGAGAAAGATATTTTTCCGATAATTGGAGACATGCCGATCAGCGAGATCAAAACAAAGCAGATATTGGATAAAGTTCTTCGACCCATGGAAGCCAGAGGTGTGGGAGAGATGACGGCTCGTGTCAAAAGTATCATCTCTCAAGTATTCCGCTTTGGTGTGGCTTCTGGGTACACTGAACGAGATATAACCACCGACCTGACAGGAGCTTTGAAAAAAGTTGTTCGTGGACACCGTGCAGCAATCACGGAACCAGCAGAACTGGCAAAGCTGCTGAGAGCAATCGACAATTACGACGGCAATAAAGTTGTCAAACATGCCCTTCAGATAGCCCCGCTGTTGTTTGTTCGTCCTGGTGAGCTTCGAGCTATGAAATGGACAGACATTGATTTTGAAAATTCTGAATGGCGATACTTTATTGGCAAGACAAAGACGGAACATATCGTCCCCCTGTCCCGTCAATCAGTGGCAATTCTGCAATCACTCCACCCCCTGACAGGAGCATGTGAGCTTGTCTTTCCTTCTGTCCGATCCGTTGCTAGACCGATCAGCGACAACACCCTGAATGCAGCTCTTCGGCGCATGGGGTATACCAAAGAGGAAGTCACAGCACATGGATTTAGAGCCACGGCCAGAACGATTCTTGAAGAGGTTCTGCAGGAAAGAATTGAATATATTGAGCACCAGCTAGCTCACGCCGTCAAGGATGCCTTAGGGAGAGCATACAACCGGACGAAGCATCTGGAGCAACGCCACCGCATGATGCAAGTCTGGTCAGACTATTTAGATGGCTTAAAATTGGGTGCAGCCAAGGTAATACCGATCCGCAAGGCAGTTGAATGATAAACGTGGAATGGAGATAAGCACATGGGAAAACCAATGGAAATTATTAGTCTGGAAAATTTTAAAAGCTCAAGAGCTATGATTACCGTGTGGGAAGGTGAGCCACCGAGGCCAATCGCTGAAGTCAGAAAAGAGGCAAAAGTGCTCAACCGGTTTGTATCAAAATTAGAGGATGGAACATTCAATGGGAAAAACTATGAAGAGGCTTTAGATATCATTCCATCACTCGCCACCATTGTCGTGCCAGCGGTAATAGAGAGCGGACTTACGCAAAGGTTAACAGCTTTAGAAACTTACAATAACCAAACGGCATAAATTAAAAGATACTTTTCACCCTGGAGGTCAATCTATCAAAAAATGATTGTCCAGCATAAAAAAACACCTTCCTTAAAATATCCCCCAGTATTTCAGGTAGTGTAACTTCTTTTCTGTAATTTCGATTCTACCCTGATTTTTTAGAAATT
>JAOZOH010000184.1 GCA_029933365.1 Desulfuromusa sp.
ACCATTTTGAAGCCGAGATTGTCGGTTTCATACTCAGGAAGCAGATGGCGGCGGTTCGAAGTAACATAAAACCGTACGTGCTCAGGAGCCGCATAAACTGCACCATCCAAAGCACTCTTCAACACCTTGTAGCTTGATTCTCCCGGCTCAAAAGAGAGGTCATCGCAGAGGATTATAAAGCGATAGGGTTCTCCTTTGATAGCAGCAAAAATATCGGCCAGATTGACCAGGTCATCTTTATCAACCTGAATAACCCGCAACCCATTTTCGGCATAAGCATTCAGCAGGGCCCGCACCAAAGTTGATTTTCCGGTGCCACGAGTTCCCCAAAGCAGCACATTATTGGAAGGGAATCCTTGGACAAACTGGCGGGTATTCTCTTCAAGGATCTGCTTCTGTTGATCGATTCCCAGCAGATCATCCAGTGTCACCGAGTCCAGTTCATTGATCGCTTCAAGATAACCGGCAAAAGAATAGCTACGCCAGTTTGCCGCCCAACTTTTGCTCCAATCAATCTTATCAACCGCTTTTGGCAATAGCTGCTCAACTGAAGCCAATACCCGCTGGAGTTGGGCTTTTAAATCTTCATCAGCAAACATGCGAATCGTACCATCCTTATTGAATTATGAAATGTATCCTGCCCCACACTTTAGCTTCTCTTCTTTCCACAAAAAGAGGATTTTACAGGAGATGAATCATATGAGCTGGAAAGCCAGGATATTGATAAAGCCAATCAGAAAACCGAGCAGGGCACCAAACAGATTGATATATTTAAACTGTTCCTTCATCACCCCCATCAATAGATCTTCCACCTGTAACAAATCGAGGCTATTCACTTTTTCTTCCACCATGCGCCGGACATTGAGGGTTTCAACCAACCGGGGGGCTTCTTTTTTCAACATCTCTTCAATCAGCTGACAGGTGCCACCTTCAAGTTCCTGACGTAAATCACCGGGCATCCGGGCAGATAACAATCCCAGTGGTTTATGGTAAAGCCATTGATTACTTTGCTCAATAAAAATGGCTTCAAACGCTACCTGCGCCTGAGGGGAGCGGATCAGTTCAAGCAGCTTGGCAGTTAATTGCTCCCGACCAAGATCCACACTATTTTCCGGCAGGGCCCGCTTTAACAACTCAGCAAAGGGACGGTCTTTGAGGCGATCAACGGCACCTTCTGTCAGGATAAGGGCCGTGTCGATGGTTTTTCGCGATTGCACAGTCACCACCACCTGATCTTTCAAAAATTGACGGACCCCTTCTATTTTCTCATAAGGCATTTTTTCAACGTAGCTGGCTAAGGAACGATCCAGCAAGCTATCAACCCGCTCACGTAATAATTTTGCCAGTTGTTGTTGGGTCCGTTCCTCTTTCAGCCAGTCGGCAATTTCATCCCCAGCTTTATCCAGAAAATCAGGGATCTTGTCATAAATTTTATTCAGATCCATAAAACCACTGAGAAGACCTGCTAACCCGCCGAGAGAATCGAGAAATGAATCGATAGCCTGCTTCCCTTTTGTCACCAACCTGGCACGAAACGCCGGATCGTAGAGCATGCCGCCAAATTTTTCTGCCAAAGGGGGTAATTCTTTTTCCAGTTGGGCAAGCAACAATTCAATCAGATCAGCCGGGAGAAGTTCACGCAAAGGGCGATCTGTTGCCAGCAATTGACCGGTTTTACGATCAACATAATCTCCGACCATGCCAGCAGTTCTGGGGGAACGGAAAAAATTGCTGTATTTATCATCCAGATGCTCCTGCGCTGCCTGGTAACTCTCTGGAGTTAAAAAACTGGAAAGATCCCGCGCCAACAGCTGTTCAGCTTGCTGTTGCAGGTAGTCATGGAATTTCCGTGCAAATTGTTCAGTGTGGAGGTAGTCAAAGATAAGTTTGACGATTTTCACCTGAAACAGGCCAATTATTTCACGAAAGCGTGGTCGAAAACGGTTTGGAACCAATGATTCTAAAGAACCCAACTCTCGATCCAGAAAAGAGCCCAGTTTATCGGTCACAGTTAAACGCAGTTCCCGTTGGATGGATTCCTTGGCAAAGGCTCGTCCAACATCATCAGCGGTCAGCAGATGTTCGCCGACCATCTCCCCCATTCTAATTGCCAGTTCCCCTCGCTTAGAGGGGATAATCCCTGGGGTCAATGGCACCCGCATTCCCAGAATCCGCCAGGCACGCAGTGGCCTGAACAACATCCGGATAGCGATATAGTTGGTCACATAGCCGATCACCCCACCAAGCAGCGGCGGGATAAGATATGGGAGGTATTGTTGATAATTCATTATGATGATTATACCTTATTTTCTACCACATCATTTTAACGGAGAGGTGGAGAGAAGCAGAGAAACCAAATCAAGTTCATACAACCGATTTGCCACCAAGGCTCCAAGAACACCAAGAAAAACAAAAAAATCTTTTTTGAGGTTAAACCTTAAAAGAGCTTTTGACCGTGCTTCTCTTGGAGCCCTGGTGGCTATTTATGGTTTTCTAGCTTTTCTCCGCGTTCTCTCCAACTCTGCATCTCTCCGTTGAATGCTTTTCACTGGTCCATAACAATATGTGAATGATCACCGATATTCATCTGCCGCGGCGAGCCAAGCAGGTTAACCGAATCCCCAAGGAGAGAATGATCAAGAATCAGGTGACTGACGATATTATTGGTATTGATAATCGAGTCACTGATGACACTATTTTCAATCACGCTCCCAGCAGCTATGGAGACGTTCGGCCCGATAATTGAATTTCTGATCACCGCACCCTGTTCCAGATGAACCGGTTCAAGCAAAACGCTATCCTGAACTTCACCATGGATATGATGCCGTCCTTTGAGGAGAAAACGATTGGTTTCGAGCAAGGTATCCGGCTTACCACAATCGAGCCAAGCATCAATTTCTGGAGCCTTGAACTTGAGTCCAGCACCGATCATCCGCATAAATACGGAAGGGAGGTAATATTCACCCTTCACCGTTTCCCCGGCAGCAATCGTTGCCTCGATAGCAGCAATGAACCCGGCACCATCTTTCAGATAGTATAGACCGACCTGCGCCAGCCGCGAAATGGGAGTATCGGGTTTTTCTACCATATCAACAATGATGTCTCCTTCCAGGACATTGACCCCGAAGCGTTGGTAGTCTTCAACCTCTTTTGAATAAATCAGGCCATCAACATTGTTGCAAAGGGTGGGAATTGCGGTTAAGTCAGTCACAAAAATTGTATCATTGAACACCACCAGCAGATCATCACCCTGTTGCACTGACGGTGCCGCCAGAGCAACGGCGTGGGCCGGGCCAAGACGTTCTTGCTGAACGTGATAGCTACATTTGAAAGCAGGGAATTTTTGAACCATAAAATCGATAATCTGCTGGCCATTTTCGTCAATGATAAAAATATATTCTTCAACATTGACGCTTTGCAGCCGTTCAATAATATGTTCAAGAACCGTCTTCCCGGCAACATTGACCAGAGATTTGGCTTTTGTGTGGGTATGGGGGCGTAGGCGTGTCCCTTTTCCGGCAACTGGCAAGATAACCTTCATGTTCCCTCCTCAAAAAAATTATGGTTCTAAATGTGCCTCATTATTGACAACATCCTGCTTTTGTTTCAGTCCGGCAAAAGCAGGATGCTTATACAATGAAGTGAGTAAATAATCGGCAGCAAGTCCGTTAACAATACCACTTATCAGGGCAAAGAGAAGAAAGAATGGCAACAACATCCAGATTGAGGGATGACGGATCACCACCAACCAGGCAATTAACAACTGTCCCGTCACGTGTCCCAAAGCGCCAAGGACTGAGACTCCCACGGGACCAATCTTATCTTGCCAGAGTTTATAGCCAAAACTCATCAGAGTGTTGGCAACAAGGCCACCACCCAGAGATAACAAAAACCCGGGGGAAAACAAACTTCCGAGCAACAAGCTACCAATGAGAATTCTGGAAATACTGACAATCCAGAGAGCCTGGATGCCATAACTGAACAGTGCGGTCAAAGCGAGGATATTTGCCAGACCGATACGGAACCATGGAAGCGGATTGGGGAGTAACACTTCGACCGTGTGCAATGCCACGGCCAGAGCGACAAATAGCGCCAGAAAAACCCTGCGCCGCACCTCTTCCAAATCTGGCGGGTTAGCGGACGATGAAGTCATATTCAGCGTCCTCCTCAGCTCTTGCACCCTCAATACGAACCACCAGATGATTCGGCAAACAAGCCAACAGATCCCCGGTATGGCTCACTTTTCCCATGCCGATACAAATTTTATGGAGACAGGGGGAGCTGACAATCCAGGCTGAGCCATTTTCTATCTGCAGCACGGTTATTCCAAGTGGGCCCTCTAATTCAACCCGTTGCGCCTTATTCAGAGGAGCAACAAAAATAACCCGATCTTCGGAACTAACAATCACACGAGCTCCGGTGCTTTGGCTCAACGGTAGCAAGAAAGAGAGTGCGACAAGCACCGCAACAACAATCAGCAGCTTACGATCAAAAGGGGTCAATCGCTGCACCCAACCAATAGCTTTCATTGATCAACCGCCATAGTGAGACAAAACCAGATATCCCCTCTCCCTGTGGGAGAGGGTGGCGCAAAGCGTCGGGTGAGGGAAATCACAGTCACAACGACCGCCCCCCTCATCCGCTCTACCGGGCACCTTCTCCCTCAGGGAGAAGGGAACATAGATGGTATCTGAAAGACTTGGACTAAAATCCATAGTTTTTACTAGCGTGATGGAACAATAAA
>JAOZOH010000060.1 GCA_029933365.1 Desulfuromusa sp.
TGCTGGTTGATTCAGACCTACGCTTCAGACTCATCTTCGGATTGGAATAGACTGCCCTCAATCAACATTCTGGCTGTTTTGTGACAATCACACAGAATGGTCACTTACGTGGTTGCATCGGAAATTTTCAGTCACAACAACCCCTGTTCCGGGAAGTTGCAACTATGGCTGTCGCTGCGGCAAGTCAAGATCCACGTTTTCCGCCTATGAGTCCAGATGAACTGGACAACTTCAGTATTGAAATTACGGTTCTTTCCCCTCTCGAAAGAATTGAAGATACCAATCTGATTGAGGTTGGCACACACGGCATCTATATAGTGAAAGGTTATAATCGCGGTGTATTGTTACCACAAGTCGCTACTGATCATGGCTGGGACAGAGAAACTTTTCTGCGACAAACATGTGTAAAAGCGGGGTTGTCAGAAAATTCATGGCAACAAGAGGATGCAGATATTTATATTTTCAGCGGTCAAATTTTTCACGAATAAACTTAATGCAAAGCAAAAAGAATAAACACTAACCATTCAAAATATAGTCTATATTCCAGAATAGCTTACAACCTCATCGCAAAAGAAAAGGCCCATCAAATGATGGGCCTTTTCTTTAAATGTCTATATTTTGTTGTCATCTAGCCTGCTTCACGCTCAATCCCTTTACGGATAGTGTAAAGGTAATCGGTCAATTTCGCTTTATCCGCAGCCGACACACCTTCCATGCCGTATTTTTCGTGCATGATGTTAATAATCAGGTGCCAGGTGTCCTGCGTGAATCCAGGTTTTTCAGCATCGGCAACAGAATCGTGACAAGACAAGCAATACTGATTGTGTAATGCGTAACCCTCCATCTGGGCTTTGGCATCCAAGGCGTAAGCACTAGAAGCAACAAAAACCGTGATAACAATTAAAAGCATCAATGTTTTTTTCATTTACTTCCTCCTTAAGGGTTAGTGGCTGCAGCTACATGCTCCGTTCACAGAGCAAACAGCATCTATGTGCGCTGCACGTAACCACTTATTAAGTCTGTTGTTAGGAATAATTGCTTCACGCAACTCAGAATCCAATTCAAATGCATCAATAAACTGCTGAAAAACTGGTTCTGAATAACTTAGAAATGATGTGTTTATTAATCCATCTTGGAGTATAAAAACATCTTTATGGTGCTGTTTTGATTGAAAATTCAGAGCACTGATCAGTAAGTCAATAAATTCATAAGCAGGATGGTTCTCACCCTTTTCTGAACTGTAGAGTAATACCTGCAGATGATTATCCTGATCGATAACAAAACCGATCTCCGCTACAACAAACATAGAGACAAACTGCTCGTAGGCTTCAAATTCGGGTGTATTTGTCTCCTGATCAAAATTTGACTCATCACTGAGCAGCCATTTTTCACCTGCACTCAAGTCCTGAAAAATCTCTTCTTCTGCTGCTGGAAAATAGTGCAAAGACAAACTGACATACTGGTTATCTGCAATGGGCTCTTCCGCATGCAAACGTAATAAAAAAGCACCTGGAACCTGATTCAACCAGAAATACCAGGCAGGATCTTCTTGAAATACTTGACTGATCCCTTTAAATCCGGCCTGTTCACAAACATCTTCATGCCAGGTCAAATAGCTGAAAGTATTTTCAATCAGGTTTCTGGTTGCACTATATGCATCAATGACGCTCATATTACGCCCCTTTTATACAACTCATCTGCGAGTTCAATTGTTTCAACACCCTCATAAGGCATACCCTGATCCCTGGCCATCTGCTCAAACATTTCCCGCGGATAGGCCAGAGTCAGGGAATAACTCATTTCATAAGAATCAAAAAAATCACCTTTTCCTGGTGTGTCATCCAGCGCATCCTGTACAGCGCCATTAACATCCGTGAAAGTCTCCTGCAGGCTCAAAAAACCTTTTTGCGCCGCCCGGATCGACTCATCCAGTGCTTCTCTAAAAAACTCACGCCGTTTCATGGTTAGTTACGAAACAAAGATGCTTTAAAAAACTTATCATAAACCATGATTAGAGCCAGGGACATTATTGTCCAGCACAGAGAAGTATCATCGATGCTACCAACTCCGGGAACCCGATCAACAAATTTCGGACCCAAGGTTTCACAGTAATAGAACCGATATATTCCTAATCCTACTACGACAACGACAACAAATCTAACCCCGGCTGCAAGCCATTTATTACTCGGCTGAAAAACATTATTGAAAAATATCTTAACAATCAACAGGCCAAGCATGAAGAAAGCAGCAATTTCAGCTACATGCAGGTGACGAAAACGTGGATCATCGGTGTAGTTACCACCGGTAAAGGGCTCATACCAGTAGTAATTCATAATTGCTTCGGCGATATACATGAAAATATAACCGCCGACAACAGCGATAACCAGAGCGACGACCCCACCGATCCAGGAGCCGGAGCTCTCTTCTTTGTTGAATAAATTGAACGGGAAACCATCCACACAATCAACCAGGAACATGATGAAAAATAGCCCAGCGAACATCCAGCCAAGATGATAGAAAGAACTGGCTGTCATGGCTATTCCTTCCCACCAAGGCAATACCCCTGCAAAAATCTGTTTAGGTAGAAATAATGCAGTAACGTTCGGGTGGAAAAAGATTGCGTAAAAAATGACACTAATAAAAGCAGTAGCAAAAAACTTACTAATTCCGATGGTCGCCTGTTTTAAACCATCCCAGGGGGAATCTCCAAAACCAGCGTTCCAAATTATTGAAACCCAGATCAGTGCAGTCACCACATAAAGTATTGCCAGAGATGAATTTTCACGGGCATTCCAGATTTCCAGGCCGGTCCCTCCGGTAGCGATCAGAGCTTGGGGGCTGAAATAGGTGACTCCGAATTTTCCCAGGATATTCCAGAAAAACACGTAGTAAATGAGATAGAAAACGACAATAGAGCCAATAAAAGCCCCGACACCCTTGCCGAGATTCCCATTTTCATTCTTATAGCCAAAAACATCTGCCACCAAGATCACTGCATAAAAATAACATGCAGCCAGCGAAAAACCGTACATCGGTGTAAACAGCTTGAAAACCCCGTTGGTCGGCGCAAAAAAGAGTCTCCAAAGAGCAAAATTGATAACGATCATGACGAAGAACGCAATCAGGCCATAGAGGTAATTATTTTTAGTTGTTGTCATCACGAAACCTCTCAAGAACAAATCAATAAAGGGTGCAACACCTGACGGTGTTGCACCCTTTCAATGTCAGAAAACGATTGTATCTCCATTGGTCAAGAATACATTGGTGTCCTTAGCAACCGAGGATTGCCTTGGGTAGGTTTTATACTCATTGGTACCCTTGACAATCGGCAGACCCGCCTTGGCAGCATTTTCAGCCCAGACCCAACCGGTACAGTGGTTACAACCCATCTTCACTGGATTAAAGGCCTTGGCTCCCTTGATAATGTCATCCATCTTGGGATCCCAGTTTTCAAACAGGGAAATATGCAGGCCACCGTAACAGCCATAAATTTTTTCCCCACCTTTAATTTGGCGTCTGGCGGTCGAGTACAGAGTCAACAAACCGGGGTGGCAACAACCGGTTACGGTGACAATTCCCTTACCCTTAACATTGACATAAATAACATTCTCACCACGAACCCGCAGCAGGATCGGCACATCAAATTCCTTAACAGCAACACCTGGATAGAGCTTGTAGAATTGCTTTGAGTTAGTTTTAACCAGCTCACCCTTGTAAGGAACATCATTCTTATTAATCACCATACCCTTAGCTTCGTTCTTACCGCCGTAAAGAAGGGTTTCATCTTCAGGGTACATGGTTTCCGGACCATAGATCTTGATCTTGTCATTATGCTTCAAAGTGGACTCAATACCCCAAAAATGATCGAGATGCCAGTGGCTGATGACCATGGTATCGATCTCTTTACTGGCGATCATTTTATCAATACCGTGGCGATCAAAAACATAATCCATCCACTCGTTGCTCCAACCAGTATCAAGCAACAGCTTATTCACGGTACCGTCAAGCTGTTCAATTTCCAGCAGAGTGGCGTAACCACCAGCATTTTTTGGATCCCAGGGGATATCATACTGATTGGTGCTAGCACCACCATTGTCGACAATATCTTTTTTGAACTGATCATTGTCAAACCAGCTGGTCTCAGTCAACACGGTAATCTTCAAGCTTTTACATTCCCCAATATCTTCCTTTTTCCGAGCAAAAGCATTAGTTGGAGCACCAATTGTAGCGGCAGCTCCCACGCCGGCAGCTGTTGCACCCATGGCTTTCAGAAAGTTACGTCTTTTCATTCCTTCCTCCTCTACGTTGGGGTTGATGAAACATCTCTCTACTTAATAATGCCAACAACTCAAGTCGGCTAAAATAATCAACTTAAAACAACATCGGCATACTTATTAAACAGGTCAGACAACTTCTCGCAAATCTTAATATAGGCTTCGCTGGCTAAGGTATGATTTCCCTTTTTTACCGCCTGAAACAAAGTGACATGTTCTGAAAAATAACCATTTCTCTCATCACCTTCAGCTATCTGCAAAAGAGAAACAACGTAATGGGATGGTAGCTGTACCTCGTTAAGCATACGGAGATAATTGGGATTCAAACAATTTCTATGAATTATATTTATAAAGCGGTTATGCTGCAGTTCTATGGCACGAGCATCTATATTGATGACTGCTTTGCCTAATTCAACCAGGCAGTCTTCCAGTTCCTGCAAAGAACCTTCTGTCATTCCTTCAGAGCCCAGTTGCGTAAGCTTCGCAGCAACTAAGATACGCGCATCAAAAACCTGTTGGACCTTGTTCACCGTCCAGTTTGAGTCCTCACCATCCAGTGCTTGCTGCAAAGCAAAATCTGAGGACATGAAATAACCACTCCCCTGCCTCACAGCCAGGACTCGTTTAGACTGAAGTTCTTTTAGAGCATTTCTGACACTTGATCTGCTGATAGCACATTTTTCTGCCAGGTTGCGTTCTGAAGGCAGACGATCCCCAACATTCAACTTGAGCTCACCTATTTCTTCCAAAACAGTATCAACAACTGACATCAATCCCCCTGAGCAGAACATGGTTTTATATTGTATAAACCAATTTTATATTTTTGACAACTTAAAAAAATATTTTTAGTTTTTACTATATTTTACACATTTTATTACTTTATAACCGAAATAATATTGAAATTGGTATAACCATTAATAACAATTTTAGTTTCATTTCTGTAGTTTTTTTTAAAAACGAAAAGAGCGGGTTATGAAATATCTTCATAACCCGCCACACTGGTAATCTATATAAAATTAAAAATTAGGTCTTTGACAACCTGCGGATCTGTTTGAGTTGTTGATGAAAAACCTTGGCGATAGCAGTCACAGCAGGAATCTGTTCTTCAGAAAAAGTATTTTTCCTCTGTGAGCAGAGGATCAGAACTGTGCGCATTGCACCACGGACATAGAGAGCTTTTGCGACATAAGAATGGATCCCTTTAGGGACAAACAGCATCCAATCAATCGCCTTAATACTGCTTTGGGTGTCATCCACAATCAAATACTCAAGATTTTCTTTTTCAATATTTTCTGCAATTGTCCCTGTATAGGGGAACGGGCTACCGGGCTCCAAAGGATCACTCATATCCCCCTTGGAATAAACGATAACCTTGTTTTTTCGCGCGTGGATATCCGAATACATCACCACATCCATACCGGGAAATAGTTCTTTTTCCTGATAGATTCGTTCAAGCATCGCATCAATCGAATGGCACTGCGCCAAATCAGAACAGATCTGCTGCAACTCCCTTGTTTCGACAAGCTTCTCTGCTTTATTTGCAACATCGTGTTTTTGCACCGCCTGATCAATAACAGCTAAGCGAATATAGCCTGCCCCTTCATGGGAAAAATATTCAAGCTGACAGGTAGCTTTAATCACTGTTTTGTTTTCGCAACCAAGTGACAATTCCAGAGTCAGACGACGATCTAAAATTAGATTTTCAAGAACCTGAGGCAGCTTAATATCCCCTTTTACCAGATCGTCAAGTCGATATCTTTCACCTGAGGATATATCTATCTCAAGAGATTTTTGAAAATGATTATTGGCATTAAGTAGTTGATTGTCTTGTATAGAAAAGATTGCAACGGGATAAGTGGCATTCGTAACTTCCAATAAACGGCGGTCCTGTTGGTCAAAAAGATCTTTCAACCAGGCAATATGCGCTGATATTTCTTCAACGGATCCTTCATAAAAACGAAAATCACTGGTTGGCCAACCGGTCAATTTATACCAGTACAAAGTATTACTATCCTGCACCCGAAAAATTATCCTAACGGGAAGTCGATCTTTAAAATTTGCAACAGCATGCTCCATAGGGCTGCGATCGTCGGGGAAAAGTATATTTGTCCGATATTCACGGTCTTTAAAAAATCGATAGTTTTCCAACCCGAGAATACCCACGTCAGTAGTATTCAAGTTACTAAAAGATCTTTTTGACAAATCCAGACGCCAAAACAACATCTTGGTTTTATCCAGCGTAGCGGCAACTGATTGCATTTCAGGTGAGATCATCCAAACAGCCTCGATCTAATCCAATGGATCAAATTTATCCGGTTCAGCATAACAGAGGGGGCAAACCCAGCCTTCTGGGAGGTCATCAAAATCTACTCCCGGTGGAATTTTGTTCATCTCATCCCCTTTTTGAGGGTCATAAATATAGCCACAACAAGTACAAATATAGCGCATATTTGATCCTTTTTCTGCTGACGAATGGAAAAATCCCCTCTAACTCCCCTTTGACAAAGGGGATTAAGGGGGATTTTACGAACTACACCGCAAAGTACTTAGCTTGGGGGTGATGAACAACAATCGCCGAAGTACTCATTTCTGGAACCATTTCAAAAGACTCAGTTAAACTGATCCCGATTTCTTCCGGATGCAACAGCTCAAACAGCGGGCCATGGGCTCCCAGATCGGGACAGGCGGGGTACCCAAAACCGTAGCGCGAACCTTGATATCCCTGTGCGACATAGGTATCCATATTGCCACGATTCTGTTGAATTCCCATTTCTATGCGCATTTTTTCATGCCAGTATTCCGCCAGAGCGTCGGTCAGCTCAACCCCAAGACCATGCAACATCAGGTAATCGTGATAACTGTCTGATTCGTAGAGCTGTTTGGTTCTTTCTGCCAGTTTGTGGCCCAGAGTAACGACAAAAAATCCAACTTTATCGCCACCCTCTTCTCCATTACGTAAGTAATCAGCGATACAAAGACCGGGAGCATTCGTCTGCCGGGGAAAACTGAAGATCTTTTCCCCGGAATCGCTGCTAATCAGCAAACTATCACCTTCACTGACGCAATCAAAATAGCCATAGACCACTTTTGGCTGTAGCCAACCTTCATTCAATGACTGATCTTTTAACCGCTGAAAAAGAGGGATAACAGTATTATTGTTCAGCTCTGCATAATCTTCTTTTGCCATTTTTCCGCGTCGATAGCCCCAGCGTCCCCTGAATAAAGCAGCCTCATTGAGGTAGCTGAACATTTTCTCAGCATCAATATCCGTGACTGTCTTACGTCCCACAAAAGGAACTGTTGGCGGACTGAAAGAACGATCTAAAACCTCCTGTTGTGGACTCGGGCGATTTTTAGTAATCGTACTTTCTTCCCATTGGGTTGATATCAATTTTCCAGCTTCAAAGTCACGAATCGCTTTCAAACCGGCGAAAGCATCAGCACAATAGACGACCGGCTGTTGATAATTAGGGGCACAATCAACTGCGACAAACTTGGTCGTCAATGCTGCCCCACCCAGCAGAACCGGTTGTGCCAGCCCAGCCGCCTGAAACTGACTTAAACTATCCTTCATTAACAATGCTGATTTCACTAATAACCCAGACAGACCAACAACATCAACCTGTAACTCCTTAGCTTTGTTAATAATCTCTTCAGCAGGCACTTTGATACCAATATTATGCACCTTGTAACCATTATTCGTCAGAATGATGTCAACCAGATTTTTGCCAATGTCGTGGACATCCCCAGCGACTGTTGCCAACAAGATAGAAGTTTTGCCCTCATCAGCCAATTTTTCCATATAAGGTTCTAACAGATTGACACTTTGCTTCATTGTTTCTGCCGACTGCAGGACAAACGGCAACAACAGATCGCCACGACCAAATAATTCACCAACTTCACGCATCGCCGGAACCAGCAAATTATTAATGATATCCAAAGGTTGCCAACGCCCACGCAGTGTTGTAAGGAGATCCTCCAACCCCTCCTTCTCCCCCTTGAGAACCTTTTGACGCAGAAGCTCTTCAGCCATAAGGGTCTCTTCTCCGTCACTATCATCCTGCTCAACGGCTTGTTCAAAATAGTCAATGAAAGCCATCAGAGCTTCGGGATGGCGGTTAAACAGCAGATCGGAACAAATCTTACGATCTTCTTCACTGATTGACGCGTAAGGGAGAACTTTTGCGGCATCAACAATCGCAGTATTCAAACCAGCTTCGACGGCTTCATGCAGAAATATCGAATTTAGAACCTTGCGTGCCGCCGGACGCAGACCAAAACTGATATTGCTGATTCCCAGAGTAAAGCCAACCCCGGGTAGCTCCTGTTTGACCAGCTTGATCGCTTTCAGGGTTTCAATCGCGGCATCGCGCATGGTTTCGTCACCGGAACCAACGGTAAAGGTGAGTAGATCAAACAGGATATCCTGCGGGCGCAAACCATGCTTATTAACAGCCAACTCATAAATGTCTTTGGCGACAGCCAACTTCTTGTCGCAGGTAAGTGCCATCCCTTCCGGATTGATGGTCAGAGCCACAACTGCCGCACCATATTTCTTTGCCAGACGGCAGATACGGTCCAGATTTGCGCCACCGTCTTCCAAGTTGATCGAATTGATAATCGCCCGTCCGGGGTAGAGCGGTAATACCAACTCCAGAGTATCCGGGCTGGTTGAATCAAACATCAATGGTGCCTTACAAGAGCCGGAGAACAACTTGATCAATTGCAGCATATCTGCCGCTTCATCACGACCAGCGTAAGCGACACAAAGATCCAGAACTTGTGCACCTCGTGCTTCCTGATCCAGAGCAACTTTGAGACAGGCATCCCAATCCTCTGAAAGCAGCGCCTCTTTGAACGCCTTTGAGCCGTTAGGATTGCAGCGTTCACCAATTAATAAGGGAGGGATTTCCTGATGGAGTTCAACGGCCTGATAAAGGCTGGCAACAGAGGCTTTCATGCCGACACCTCCCGCTGTTTAGGCTGAACACCGTCAAGACGTTTGACCAGTGCCGCAATATGCGTCGGGCTGGTACCACAACAACCACCGACAATACTGACCCCCTGATTAACGACAAACTGAGACATCTGTTCGGCATAATCTTCAGGACTAAGTGGATAGTGGGTCTGACCGTTAACCACCTCCGGCAAACCCTGATTGGGAATCACAGAGATCCGCCGTGGCCAGTTTTCACTCAGATATTTAATATGCGACATCATATCCTGTGGTCCTGTCGCACAGTTGAGTCCCAGAGAAAACAGGGGGAAGGGCTCCAACGTCGCCACCACAGCAGCAATATCGGAACCGACCAGCATGGTTCCCTGCTGTTCAATCGTGACAGAGGCCATCACCGGTATGGCGTCATTCACAGTCTCCAAAACCTCAAATGCCGCAACCAGAGCTGTCTTGGTTTGCAGCAGATCCTGACAGGTTTCAATAATCAGACAATCAACTCCGGCCTCCAGCAATGCTTCAACCTGTTCTCGCGTTGCCGCAGCCAGATCAGCAACGCTGATATGCCCCAAGGATGGCAACTTGGTTCCCGGCCCAACCGACCCGGCAACGTATTTATCCGCCCTCCCCGCAATTGCCCGCCTCGAATTTTCAACGGCACGGGTATTGATTTCCTTCACTTTATCCTGCAAGCCATACTCTGCCAGCACCACCCGAGAAGCTCCAAAAGTATCGGTCTCCAGCACCATAGCTCCGGCATCCAGCATACTTTTATGAAATTGAATAATATGGTCCGGGGCCGAAAGATTGAGGACTTCGTTGCACCCCTCACATCCCGACCAGTCTTTTTCAGTGATATCCAGCAACTGTAAATTGGTTCCGCAAGCCCCATCAAAAATGAGTAACGGTTGTTCTGTAAATGTCATTTTATTTCTATCCTGATTTTTTCGAAATTAATATTAGTTCAAAAAACTCCTAGGAGGTTGTCGGTCTTTGCGAATCGTAGCGAGAAATCGACCGCTTGAGGGCAGATTTTCGTAGATTTGAGAGCGAATAGCACCGCTATTTGTCGAAAATATACGGAAATATGAACCGATCAGGCGATTTCGCAGTAGATTCTTGTAAAGTCAGACAATCTCCTAGCTGTGAACAATGAAACAATTTCCCTATTTTTGCAAATATTTGTTAATATTCATCCATCAATTCCGTGATGGGAGGAAAATTGTGAGTTCAACAAACCAGCAATCTGGCACCAATTCCTCACCACGCCGCTTGGGAGAATGTCTTCAAGCTGCAGGATTATTAAATTCGGATCAACTTGATGAAGCAATTGAATATCAATGTATCTACGGAGGGAAACTCGGTACCAGCCTGATTGAACTCGGCCTGCTTGACGAAGATCAATTAGCAAAAACCCTCAGTCAGCAATTACAACTCCATTATATTAAATCTGAGCTATTAATGCATGTGCCCGCTTCGGTGCTGGCCCTTGTCCCGAGAAAAACCGCTCTTAAATATCAAATTGTCCCCTACCGGGAAGACGGCAAAAAACTTTATGTCGCCATGAATGAAGTTTCCAATCTGACAATTATTGATGAATTATCTTTTCAGCTGGATCACATTATCGTCCCCCTGGCAATCCCGGAAGTCCGCCTTATGCTGGCACTACAAAGGCATTATGGCATGCTTCTTTCGCCACGTTTTGAAACTTTAGCCAAGCAGATGAACCGTAGGTTGTTGGCAGCACAGAAGAAATATTCCATACAACAGATAGACAGAAAAGCGGAATTAAAACCAGAAGAACCGACCGAGAACGTTGCAGCATGGCCGCTCTTGGGGGATGAAAAATATGCAGGGGAAGAACCGACCGATGAGAATTATTTTGCCAGCAAATCAATTACAACAGAGGAACCTTCTCTCCGTTTGCTACAGCAATTAGCTGAGGCGAAACAGCGTGACGATATCGCTACTGCCATTATCGATTATCTCAAAAAAGACTTCCCCGACTGCGCCCTGTTGATGGTCCGTGCTGATACGGCCTTCGGTTGGCTGGCTGCCAACAACAAAACAGCGCAAATTTTTGCCCATATCAGTATCCCGATCCAGGAGAATTCTGTATTTAATCTGGTTGCGAAAAATCATTCTCTCTACTTGGGGCCTGTCAGCAATTCGCTACAAAATCACAAGATACTTGACTACTTTGCATCCAATCCTCCTGTCAATGCCTTGGTCATCCCCCTGATGGTACGCAACCGACTGGTCAGCATCCTCTATATACAGGGGCAACTTGAAGATCTTGAACGCCGTTTAGTTGAGATACAAAATATTGTTGATAAAGCTGAAATGTCTTTCAAGCTACTGATTATGAGAAACAAAATCCTGACAGCCTGATTGAAAATGGATAATTCAATCTCAAATTATGATCTAAACTTTGTAAAAAAACTCCAGCATGGTTTAACGGCTAAGGCTGAAGAACTTTTCCAGCTGATACTGGATCCTGATCTGGAATTTCTCCAGACTCTGCTCAAAAACCCTCAGCTCAATGAGGATCATCTGCTCGCCCTGCTGAAACGGCGCGATCTATCTGCAGAACTGCTCAACACCATCCACAAAAAGTACAAACATTCAACCAGCCATCGGCTGGTTCTTGCTCTGGTCAAAAATCCTGTCACTTCAGGAACACTGATCCGCAATTTGCTGCCCCAACTACGACTTTTTGAACTGGTCGATCTCATCTATCTGCCCGGTGCCACTCCCGATCAAAAACTGGCAGCAGAGCGAACGATCCAACAAAGGTTACCAACCACTCCTCTTGGTAATAAAATTACCCTAGCTCGGCGAGGAACGGCAAACATGGTTGCAGAACTGTTGAAAGATGGTCACCCACAACTCTTTGAAGTTTGTCTCAGTAACCCATGTCTTAAAGAAGCAGCCATTTACCAATTTTTACGCGGGGCAACGGCCAGCGCAGAAACCATCTCAATGGTTGCCCGGCACAATCGTTGGAACCAGCGCCCGAACCTACGGCTGGCCATTCTGAAAAATACCAAGACCCCCGAAGTCTGGTTCACCCTCTGGTTACCCAAAATGCACCGTCATCTTCTTAAACAGTTGTTAGCCGGTTGCCGGTCGAATCCGCAGCGGAAACGTTTGATTGAAGTAGAATTGAAAAAACGTGGTGGAATTTAACAGAGTATAGCGAAAATTTCAGGGGGCTTGCCCCGAAATTTTCGCGACACTCTGTTAAATTAATAATTATCAATTATTATCTTTTATTAAATCTCACTTTTGTGTATAGTTACTAACCGTATAAAATATTAGGTCTGGATAAATCCGAGAATATTTAAAAGCAACAACGCCGGAGAAAGAAATGAGCTTTAGTAAAAACGATGTCATAATGATATTCTTAGTTCTATTAGCTTTGGCATTAGCATCCATACCGGTTCAAGCAGCACCATTTTATTAAAAATTAAACTGATTTTACGAATTCCAAACCATCTAAGTACAAATAGGTTTACTGATGGATAATGATCAAATCCAGGAGTTGATTGAAAATGAGATCACCCTCCCCTCTCCCCCTGCAATTGCGGTGCAGATTCTCAACACTGTGCAAAAGGAAGAAGCGGCTTTAAGTGAATTGGTAAATATTATCTCAGCAGACCCGGCGTTGACCGGGAAAATGCTGCAGATTGCCAATTCGGGTTTCTATGCCTTAAAGACCGAAGTAACCAGTATTGACAGAGCGTTATCGGTACTTGGCACCAATGTCATTAAAAATATAGCGCTCTCTTTTGTTATCGCCACCGACTTACGTGAAGAAAAACAATCCGGGTTCGATTTTGATGACTATTGGCGCCGCTCTGTTACTTCTGCTGTTGCTGCAAAGCTTTTGACACAACAACTGGGGCAAAAAGATGATGATATCTTCGTCACGGCACTGCTGCATAATATTGGCATGCTGGTTCTTTTTATGCACAAAAGAAATGACTACAGTGAACTGCTGAAAGAGGCCTCTCTTACTGAAAAAACATTGACTGATCTAGAGCATGCCAGATATAACTTTAACCATCAACAGGTTGGTTCAACTCTTATCAACAAATGGAACCTTCCAGATTCTATCTCTGAACCCATCGGATACCATCACAATCCTGAATCAGCTCCGGAAGGCAGTCAGAAAACTGCTCAAATCCTGCAGTTCGCCGATCAGTTTTCTGCAATCTATAATGAAGTCGATACCGCAGAAAAAGTACGGCTACTCCAGGGACAGCTGGATGAAAATTATTCTTTTAGTGAGGATCAGATTCGCTCACTTCTGGATGATGTCGCGGCAAAAAGTGTTGAAATTTTAAAAACATTTGAAATTGAACCAGGAGATATGCGCCCCTATTCACAAATGCTTCAGGAAGCAAATGAAGAATTGGGTCGTCTAAATTTTTCCTATGAGCAATTAGTGATCGAACTGAAGGAAGCAAAAGAAAAATCAGAACGGCTAGCCAACAAGCTGAAAGATGCTAATTTACGCTTGAATGATCTGGCTTATACTGATGCTCTGACCGGGTTGTATAATCACCGTTATTTCCAAGATACTTTAAGCAGTGAACTGTCGAGAGCAGCCCGTTATCTGTCATCAGTTTCACTCCTTATCTTCGACCTCGATCATTTCAAACATGTCAATGACACCTATGGTCATCCTGCCGGAGATCAGGTACTGATCAATGTTGCCAAGGCAGTTCAAAAAACAGTCCGCCCCAGTGATATTGTTGCGCGTTATGGCGGCGAAGAATTTGTAGTGATTTTGCCTGAAACTGATATTTCCGGAGTTCAGGTTTTTGCAGCAAGACTGAGACGGAGTGTTGAAGGAATTACTACTCAGTTTGAAAATATGCAAATCAATGTCACGGTCAGTGTGGGGGGAACGACATTCAGCCCAGAGCGCCCGGAAGTGACTAAAGATATGTTAATTCAAACTGCCGATCACGGCCTTTATATGTCCAAAGAAAATGGTCGTAATCAAGTAACCATTCTTGAAACAGAGAAGGGTTCTTCTTCCTAAACACCAACAATGGAATCCTTATGCAAACAAATGAAGGCTACCACCATTTACAACAGCTGATTAGTAAAGAGCTGAATTTCCCATCCCCGCCTGCCATTGCAGTACAGATTCTCAATGCTGTACAGAAGGATGATGCCGCATTGGCTGAGTTGGGTGAAATTATCTCTACAGATCTGGCCTTGACGGCCAAAATGCTGAAGGTTGCCAATTCAGGGGTTTTTACTTGCAATGGAGAAATCACCAACATCAAACGAGCTATGTCTGTCCTTGGCACCAATACGATTAAAAATATTGCACTCTCTTTTGTTATCGCCGCTGAATTGGGTGGCAACGGACATACCAGTTTCGATTACGACAAATTCTGGCGGTGCTCGGTCACCACTGCAGTTTCTGCCGAGCTGCTAGCCAAAACGCTACAGCAGAAAGATGATGATATTTTTGTCACTGCCTTACTGCAAGATATCGGTATGCTGGTCATCTCACAGACCAAAGGGGATGAATACAACGCAATACTTAAAGAGGCTCGCACAATCAATGCGGATCTGCTGGAACTGGAAAAGGAAAAATATGGTTTTGATCACCAACAGGTTGGTTATGCCCTGTTAGTGGACTGGAATATGCCCGAATCCATTTCCGCACCGATCCTCTATCATCATCAACCGCAAAACGCCCATGAAGCATGCCAGAAATCTGCCGAAATTATTTATTATGCCGAACAGTTATCTTCTATCTACAATGATGCAGGAAGTGCTGAAAAAGCTCGTCTGTTGCAACAGAAACTGATTGAACAGTTCGCCATTGAGGACACTCAGGCTGCCGAGCTGTTGGATGATGTCGCCACTCGAAGTAGTGAGATACTGGAAACTTTCGAGCTGGATCCGGGCGAAATGAAGCCCTATTCGTTATTACTGCAGGAAGCAAATGCAGAATTAGGTAAACTCAACCTGAGTAACGAACAGATGATCCTGGAAATGCGTGAGGCCAAGGAAAAAGCGGAAAGGCTTGCGCATGAATTACGGGACGCCAATAATCGTCTCAAAGAACTGGTCTATCGTGATGGTTTAACCGGACTCTATAATCATCGTTATTTTCAGGAGTCACTTTCCAATGAACTGGCTCGGGCTAGCAGATATCAGTCTTCAGTTTCGTTGATTATCTTCGATATTGATTTCTTCAAAAAAGTGAACGATACCCACGGTCATCCAGCGGGAGATCTGGTCTTGATGAATATTTCCAGAGCCGTCAACAGTGCAGTCCGACCCTGCGACATTGTCGCCCGTTACGGCGGCGAGGAATTTGCTGTTATCCTGCCAGAAACCAGTGCTGCCGGAGTCAAAGTTTTTGCCGCGCGACTCAGACGCTGTGTTGAAGGGATTGCAACCTTAGTTGATGGACAGCTTATCTATGTCACTGTCAGTGCTGGTGCGACAACTTACAGCATAAAACAACCTGGCGTGAGCAAAGATCTTTTAATCGAGACCGCTGACCGTGGACTGTACATATCAAAAGAAAATGGTCGTAACCAGGTGACAGTCCTGGAACCAGAACCAGCCAGCAATTAATTAAATTACACGCTAAAAAAACTTCCATTCCCTTGCAATGACTGGATACTTTAAGATCGACATGTTATTTTATTAAACTTTCCTGATGGAAGGAAATATTCTAGTGGAGAGGAACTTTCATTTTCCATGTCGATGAACGCCACCGAAAAGTATCAAATCCATAGCGTAGAAGTGGGATTATCTCTACAACTTGTAGGAGATTGGCGCTTTCAGAGCGGTATTCCTGATATCGCTCTGTTACTTGAGCAGCTACAGAGTGCCCAACCTGAAAAGTTATCCTTTGATTGCCATCAACTAGGATCTTGGGATAGTGGCTTAATGACCTTCCTCGTAACTCTGATCAACAATTGCAAACAAAATAATATTTTGGTCCTCCAGGAAACCTTGCCGCCGGGAATTCAAAAATTGCTGCAATTAGCATTTGCCGTTCCGGAACGCAAAGGGGCTCGACGGACAATTTTAGGGCAACCGGTTCTGGCTAAAATTGGCAATGTCACCATCGAAATGCACCGCAACTGGAACGATCTACTTGGATTTATCGGGGAGTTATTTTTTGGTTTTTTAAATTTTTTGCGTGGTCGGGCACGCTTTCGCTATTCAGATCTATTTTATCAAATAGAATGCGCTGGGCCATCGGCATTATTCATTATTACTCTGATCAGTGTCCTTGTCGGAATGATCCTCGCTTTTGTCGGAGCCGTACAATTACAATTATTTGGCGCTGAGATATTTGTTGCCAATTTGGTTGGCCTGGGGATGGCTCGTGAAATGGGTGCGATGATGACTGCTATTATCATGGCCGGTCGTACGGGTGCTGCATATGCAGCACAACTTGGTACCATGCAGGTCAACGAAGAGATTGACGCTTTTAAAACAATGGGGATCTCTCCCATCGAGTATCTGGTTTTCCCACGTCTGCTTGCTCTGATTATCACCATGCCGTTACTTTGTATTTACGCTGACTTCATGGGAATCATTGGTGGCGCCATTGTCAGTGCAACCTTGCTGGACATTTCTTTTTTCCAGTATTTCCAACAGATACAAGGATTTGTACCACCAAT
>JAOZOH010000061.1 GCA_029933365.1 Desulfuromusa sp.
GGTTCCCCTGGAGGGGTTCCCGAGTGGCCAAAGGGATCAGACTGTAAATCTGACGTCGAAGACTTCGGAGGTTCGAATCCTCCCCCCTCCACCATTTAAACAACTTGCCGGATAAAGCCCGGCACTGTGCGCCAGGAGGCTTTTGGGCCGTTGGAACTGGGGCAGGGTCGTGTGGAGTCCTTTGCCACACATTTTATACACGGTCAGGCTTGGGCGGGAGTAGCTCAGCTGGCTAGAGCATCAGCCTTCCAAGCTGAGGGTCGCGGGTTCGAATCCCGTTTCCCGCTCCATTTACTCACCGTGAAAAAGAGGATGTTAGGCCCACATAGCTCAGTTGGTAGAGCGCATCCTTGGTAAGGATGAGGTCACCAGTTCAAATCTGGTTGTGGGCTCCATCTTTTTCAGGCAGATATTTTGGGTTTTGCAGAATAAATTGATTGGTATTGCACCTATATTTAGTAGCAGTTGTTTAGATAATAATCAGTAGACGTAAAAGACAACAAAAGGGAGGTTTTATTATGTCCAAGGAAAAGTACGAAAGGACAAAGCCGCACGTCAACATTGGTACCATCGGTCACGTTGACCACGGCAAGACCACGCTGACCGCAGCCATTACCAAAGTATTGGCAGAAAAGATGGGCGGCGGTGAAGTCAAAGCATTCGATCAAATCGACAATGCACCAGAAGAGCGCGAGCGCGGTATTACTATCGCCACTGCACACGTCGAATATGAAACTGAAAACCGTCACTATGCACACGTTGACTGCCCCGGCCACGCCGACTACGTCAAGAACATGATTACCGGAGCCGCCCAGATGGACGGAGCGATCCTGGTTGTTTCAGCCGCCGATGGCCCCATGCCCCAGACCCGTGAGCATATCCTGCTCGCCCGTCAGGTTGGCGTACCCGCCATGGTGGTCTTTTTAAACAAAGCAGATATGGTCGATGACGAAGAACTCCTCGAACTCGTCGATATGGAGATCAGAGAACTCCTCTCCAGCTACGACTTTCCTGGTGACGATATTCCCGTCATTGCAGGTTCCGCCCTTGCCGCCCTCGAAGGCCGCGATGACGAAATCGGAAAAGACAAAGTCCTCGAACTCATGGATGCTGTAGACAGCTATATCCCCGAGCCCGAGCGCGCCATAGATCGTCCCTTCCTGATGCCTGTAGAAGACGTCTTCTCCATCTCCGGACGTGGCACTGTTGCCACCGGACGTGTAGAACGTGGCATCATCAAAGTCCAGGAAGAAGTAGAAATCGTCGGCATGAGAGAAACTCAGAAAACCGTCGTCACCGGAGTTGAAATGTTCCGTAAGCTGCTCGATCAAGGGCAGGCCGGCGACAACTGTGGTATCCTGCTGCGCGGACTGAAACGAGATCAGATCGAACGTGGACAAGTGTTGGCCAAGCCCGGCAGCATCACCCCCCACACCAAATTCAAGGCAGAAGCCTACATTCTCACCAAAGAAGAAGGCGGCCGTCATACCCCGTTCTTTAAAGGGTATCGTCCTCAGTTCTATTTCCGGACCACCGATGTGACCGGCATAGTCGAGCTGCCCGAAGGCGTTGAGATGGTTATGCCCGGTGACAACATCTCCATGACAGCAGAGTTGATCACCCCGATCGCCATGGATAAAGAACTGCGCTTTGCAATCCGCGAAGGTGGCCGAACTGTCGGTGCCGGTGTGGTCAGCGAAGTTATCGAGTAATAATAGAAACATTAGTGAATCACTCTCTTCCGCTTGATAGCGGAAGGGAATTATGAGGTAAGTGCTATGCGTGACATTGTCACTCTTGCTTGTATTGAGTGTAAACAACGAAATTACACGACAACAAAAAACAAGCGAAACACTCCAGATAAGCTGGAGTTTAATAAGTACTGTCGTTTCTGCCGGAAGCATACCCCCCACAAAGAAACAAAATAAGGGGCATGGCGGGGAGCCAGGATAGAATCGTAGGCCAGTAGCTCTAACGGCTAGAGCACCGGACTCCAAATCCGGGTGTTGGGGGTTCGAATCCCTCCTGGCCTGCCAAAAAATGCGAATAGTACTTCAGCGAGGCCATTAGATCGATGTTTGGAAAATTAAACGAGTTTTTTACCAATGTCAAAGCAGAGCTAAAAAAGGTTACTTGGCCAACAAGGAAAGATACCTATGCCTCAACGATGGTTGTAATTGTCTTGGTAGTGATCTGTGCGATCTTTCTTGGCGGTGTTGATATGATTCTTTCGCGCCTTATCCGTCTGATCCTCGGTTGAGGAGATAAAGGACTTTACCATGGCAATGAAATGGTACGGCGTGCATACCTATTCAGGGTATGAAAATAAGGTTAAACTGAATCTTGAGGAGCGAATTCGCTCCATGGCAGCCGAAGAGTTGTTTGGCGAGATTCTGATCCCATCGGAAACCGTGGTTGAAATGCGTAAGGGAGAGCGTAAAACCTCGACCCGAAAGTTTTTCCCCGGCTATATTCTGGTACGGATGGATCTTAATGATGAGACCTGGCATGTGGTGACCGGGACGGCAAAAGTGACCGGATTTGTGGGGGGAGGCCAAAATCCACCGCCCATATCTGATGCCGAGATCGCTAAGATTACCAGCCGTATGGAAGAGGGCGTCGAAAAACCAAAGCCGAAAGTTGAATTTGAAATTGGTGAGACTGTCCGTGTTGTTGACGGGCCGTTCCTTAATTTTACTGGAATGGTAGAGGATGTTCGTCCTGATCGCGGTACGTTGAAAGTCATGGTCAGTATATTTGGTCGGGTTACCCCCGTAGAACTAGAATTTATTCAGGTTGAAAAGACCAGCTAGGCTGGGATGAGCATTTCGTTCGTTTAAGGAGTTAGTAATGGCCAAGAAAATTATTGGACAGATTAAATTGCAGATCCCAGCTGGTAAGGCGAATCCTTCGCCACCGGTCGGCCCCGCACTCGGGCAGCATGGGGTCAATATCATGGAATTCTGTAAAAATTTTAACGCAAAAACCCAAGATCAGGATGGCTTGATTATTCCTGTTGTTATTACTGTTTTTGCCGATCGTTCCTTCTCCTATATTACCAAGACGCCACCGGCTGCCGTTTTGCTGTTGCGTGCAGCAAAGTTGAAAAAAGGTTCCGGGGTTCCAAACAAAGAGAAGGTCGGCAAGGTTACCAAGGATCAGGTTCTTGAAATTGCTCGTCTGAAAATGCCTGACCTCAATGCTTTCTCAGAAGAGGCTGCAATGCGGATTATTGAAGGTACTGCACGCAGCATGGGAATTGAAGTCGCCTGAGACGGCGAGTAGTGGAGATAGAAGATGGCAACAGGTAAAGGCATCAAAAATGCGAAAGAGATGGTTGATCGTTCCCAGCTCTATGGAATTGACGAAGCTCTTGAATTGATCAAGAAGGGTTCTTTTGCAAAGTTCGATGAAACAGTTGACGTTAGCGTCCGCTTGGGTGTCGATCCGCGTAAGGCAGATCAGATGATTCGTGGCGCTCATGTTTTGCCAAACGGTCTGGGCAAGTCGGTTCGAGTCCTGGTTTTTGCAAAAGGTGAGAAGGCTCAAGAGGCCGAGACTGCTGGCGCTGATTACGTCGGAGCTGAGGATCTGGCGGAAAAAATTCAGGGCGGCTGGTTTGACTTTGATACCGCAATCGCTTCGCCGGACATGATGGGTGTCGTAGGTAAGATCGGTCGGGTATTGGGGCCACGTGGGTTGATGCCAAACCCCAAGGTTGGTACCGTCACCATGGACCTGGCCCGCGCTGTTGAAGAAGCAAAATCGGGCAAGATTGAATACCGTGTTGAAAAGGCAGGTATTATCCATGCTCCCGTTGGCAAGGTTTCTTTTGACGCCTCGAAGCTTAGGGAAAATATTCTTTCGCTTATGGATGTTTTGATTAAGGCAAAACCCTCAACTGCAAAAGGGACTTATCTGAAAAAGATTACCCTATCAAGCACGATGGGAGCTGGTATTAATCTTGATATTCCACAATTGCAGGCATTATTCAAGTAGATAGCTATTTGATTTACAGGCTTAAAGTCAAAGACAGCAGGTATGCAAGGCATTTAATGGTTAGTCCACCTGCCGAGGCCGTCGGGTACTGTGACGACAACGTCGTCTCTTCCCCTCAACTTGACTTGGGCGGGATTTTAAATCCCAAGATCTTAACGAAAGGAGGAGAGTAGATGGATAGAACAAAAAAAGAACAGGTAGTTCAGGATCTGACGCAGCGCTTGACGGAGACTCAAGCGACATTTTTGGCAGATTATCGTGGTATTAATGTTGAACAGGCCACCCAGCTACGGCGTGAATTGACTCAGGCTGGAGTGGAATATCGGGTAGTTAAAAATAACTTGCTGAAGCTGGCCGCGCAGGGTACATCAGCTGAGGAGCTTCAGTCTTATTGCGTTGGCCCAACTGCCATTGCGTTATCAGGGGATGATCCCGTCGCCCCGGCTAAGATTTTAAGCAAGTTTGCGAAAGAAATTGATGCTTTCGAGCTTAAAGCTGGAGTTCTCAGTGGCAAACTCTTGTCAGTTGCAGAAATCACTGCTTTAGCTGAACTGCCGAGTCGCGAGGAATTATTGGCTATGGCATTGAGCTCAATGAACGCTCCGCTGACTAATTTTGTGGGTACAATGGCCGCAATGCCACGTTCCTTAGTTCAAGTATTGAACGCTATTGGTGAGAGTAAGGCTGCGTAAACAGATAAATTAAATAACGAATACAACGTTAAAACATAAATTTGGAGGAAAAAATGGCTACAGTTACTAAAGAACAAGTAGTAGAATTTATTGAGAATATGACAGTTTTAGAAATGTCTGAGTTTGTTAAAGAACTCGAAGAGAAATTCGGTGTCTCTGCCGCTGCTCCTGTTGCTGCTGCTGCTCCTGTTGCTGCTGCTGCCGCTGCTGAAGAACAAACCGAGTTTGATGTTATTTTGTCCAGCTTTGGTGAGAAAAAAATTAACGTTATTAAAGCGGTTCGCGCAATTACAGGTCTTGGTCTGAAAGAGGCCAAAGAGCTGGTTGATGGCGCACCAGGTACCGTTAAAGAAGCTGCTTCTAAGGATGAAGCTGAGGAGATCAAAAAGCAACTTGAAGAGGCCGGCGCCAGCGTGGAGCTGAAATAGTCTGCTTTTTTTATTAATTTGCTCTTAGCCAAGGCCGCCTTGTGCGGCCTTGGCTATTGTCGTTGTCAGTCTAGGTAATTTGCCGATATGGATCATCTTTTTGATCCAGAGTGGTGTCTGCCTGGGTCTTGTTAAAAGATCCCTGATCTTGACCACAAAGGAGAAATCATGGCGTATTCGTTTGCGAATAACCCGCTCCTCAGGAAGCACTTCGCAAAGGTTACGAATATCATCGATATTCCAAACCTCATTGATATACAAAAAACTTCTTATAAAAGATTCTTGCAGGCAGATTTGCCCTCTCCAGAGCGCAAGCAAAGTGGCCTAGAGGCAGTCTTTCGTTCCGTATTTCCCATCCATGACTTTAGTGACACTTGCTCTATGGAGTATGTTTCCTATGGCTTGGGTGTGCCTAAATATGATGTCGAGGAATGTCACCAGCGCGGCATGACCTACGCTGCTCCAATAAAAGTGAAGGTGCGGTTAGTCACCTGGGATGTTGATAAGGATGCTGGTACCCAGTCGATCCGCGACATCAAGGAGCAGGAAGTTTATTTTGGTGAAATTCCGCTGATGACAGAAAATGGAACGTTCATCATTAATGGAACTGAGCGGGTTATTGTCAGCCAGCTACATCGCTCGCCAGGGGTTTTCTTTTCTCATGATAAAGGGAAAACTCATTCTAGCGGTAAGGTTCTCTTTAGTGCACGCATTATCCCTTATCGCGGCTCGTGGCTTGATTTTGATTTCGATCATAAAGATTTGCTCTGGGTTCGTATTGACCGGCGACGCAAGCTTCCTGCAACGGTGTTGTTGAAAGCTCTCGGTTATACGACTGAAGAATTACTTAAGTATTACTATGATTTAGAAGAGATTTCCTGGAATGGCAAGGAATATGTCAAGAGAGTAAATCTCGACCTTTTAGCGGGAAAACGCGCCAGCTCTGATATTCTCTCCAACGATGGTGAGGTGCTGGTTAAGGCGAATCGTAAATTTACTCGTTCTGCCATTCGCAAGCTCAATGATGACGGGATTGAGTCTATTCCGATTACCGCAGAGGAGTTGGTTGGGCAGGTTGTTGCCAGTGATATTGTCGATGAGACAACTGGTGAAGTTATTCTCGAATGTAATGGTGAGCTAAATGAGTTGAAGCTCGAGGAATTGCGCGAGAAAAAGATCAATAACTTTTCTATTTTATTTATTGATCATCTCTATGTTGGGTCCTATCTGAGCGATACTCTCAGAGTCGATAAAGTAGAAACCGCTGAGGATGCAATTATTGAGATTTTCCGCCGCCTGCGTCCGGGTGATCCTCCGACGATAAGAACAGCGACAACGCTTTTCGAAAGTTTGTTCTTTAACGCTGACCGATATGATATCTCAGCAGTTGGGCGCTTAAAGCTCAACCACAAGCTCGGAGTCGACAGTCCGTTAGAGCTTTCGACGCTGACAAAAGAAGATATCCTCAGGGTTGTGCGCTACCTTGTTGGGTTGCGTGATGGCAAAGGCTCAGTCGATGATATCGATCATCTTGGAAATCGTCGTGTCAGAGCTGTTGGTGAGTTGCTTGAAAATCAGTATCGTGTCGGTCTGGTGCGGATGGAGCGTGCGATCAAGGAGCGGATGAGTCTGCAAGATGTCGACAGTTTAATGCCGCACGATTTGATTAATTCAAAACCGGTTTCAGCTGTTGTTAAGGAGTTCTTTGGGTCCTCACAGCTTTCACAGTTTATGGATCAGACCAATCCTCTTTCAGAGGTGACCCATAAGCGTCGTTTGTCAGCTCTGGGACCGGGTGGTTTAACTCGAGAACGGGCCGGTTTTGAAGTGCGGGACGTCCATCCGACCCACTATGGCCGGGTTTGTCCGATTGAAACTCCTGAAGGGCCAAACATCGGCTTGATTGCTTCATTGTCGACCTACGCCCGGATTAACGAATATGGCTTCGTTGAAACGCCATACCGAATTGTTAAGGATGGTCAGGTAACTACTGAGATTAAATACTTCTCAGCACTGGAAGAAGAGGGGCATGCGATCGCTCAGGCAAATGCACCGATTGATGACGACGGCGTGTTTATCAATGAGCTCGTCAACGTGCGCCAGACCGGTGAGTTTTTACTCTTGCCACCAGACCAGATTGACTTGATGGATGTTTCACCAAAGCAGATTGTATCGGTTGCTGCTGCATTGATCCCGTTCCTGGAAAATGATGATGCCAACCGGGCACTGATGGGTTCAAATATGCAGCGTCAGGCTGTGCCATTGTTGCGTACTGATGCTCCTTTGGTTGGCACCGGAATGGAGCGGGTGGTTGCGCATGACTCGGGCAACTCAGTTGTTGCTCGGCATGATGGTGTTGTAGAAAGCGTTGATGCCGATCGGATTGTTATCCAGATTGATGAGAAGGATATCGATGAGACCGGGACTGGTGTTGATATCTACAATTTGCACAAATTCAGTCGTTCCAATCAAAATACCTGCATTAACCAGAAACCGATAGTTAAGGTTGGCGATCGGGTTATCTGTGGCGATGTTGTTGCTGATGGTCCTTCTACCCAGTGGGGAGAGTTGGCTCTCGGTCAGAATGTTCTGGTCGCATTCATGCCGTGGCATGGTTACAACTTTGAGGATTCCATCCTGATTTCAGAAAAAATTGTTCAGGATGACCGCTACACTTCAATTCATATTGAAGAATTTGAGTGTGTCGCACGAGATACCAAGCTTGGCAAAGAAGAGATTACCGATGATATTCCCAATCTTGGTGAAGATGCCTTGAGTGACCTGGATGATTCGGGAATCATCCGTATTGGTGCGAGTGTCAAGCCGGGAGATATCCTGGTTGGTAAGATAACTCCAAAGGGAGAAACTCAACTGTCTCCTGAGGAAAAACTGCTGCGGGCTATTTTCGGTGAAAAAGCTGGTGATGTCCGAGATACTTCGCTAAGAGTTCCCCCTGGTGAAGAAGGTGTTGTCATTGGCGCCAGGGTCTTCTCCCGTAAAGGGTTTGATAAAGATAACCGCACTGAGCAGATAGAAGCACGAGAAATTGAGAAGTTGCTAAAGGATCGGGAAGATGAAATCCGGATTCTGCGTAAGTCGACTCGCAATAAGATCCGTTCGTTACTGGTCGGTTTGACTGCCGCGGTTGCAATAGAGGATGAGGCGGGTAAAGCATTATTGCCAAATCGACGTAAAATTACTGAGGATGCGTTTGATAAGGTTCCTTTTAGCCGTATTCAGGAAATCTCTGTAACTGGAAGCACTGATGCTGAAGAAAAGATCAGTAACTTGCTGAATCGTTTAGAAGAGCGTGAGCAGTTGATTACGGCTGTTTTTGATGACAAGATCGATAAGTGCAAGCGTGGCGATGATCTGCCACCAGGCGTCATCAAGATGGTTAAGGTCTATATCGCTATCAAACGTAAATTGCAAGTCGGTGACAAGATGGCTGGTCGACATGGTAATAAGGGCGTTTTGTCGCGGATTCTTCCCCAGGAAGATATGCCCTATATGGAGGATGGTACCCCGGTCGAAATTGTTCTCAACCCTCTTGGTGTCCCATCACGGATGAATGTTGGTCAGATTCTTGAGACTCACCTTGGCTTAGCTGCCCGCGGTCTGGGGAACCAGATTAGAAAAGTTCTCGAGGAACAGTACAGCGAGACAGCACTTAAAAAACAGATTAAAGAAGCCTATGCGGATAAAGAGTTAGACAGCTTTATCGATGGACTGAATGAGGATGATCTTAAGGTCCTAGCGCGTCGCCTGTTCCAGGGCGTGCCGATGGCTTCGCCGGTTTTTGAGGGTGTCAGTGAGAAAATAATTAAGGATCAGGTAAAACGAGCCGGGTTTGACACCAGCGGCCAGATGACCCTTTATGACGGAAATACCGGCGAGGCATTTAAGGAAAAAGTTACTGTCGGCATTATGTATATGCTCAAGTTGCACCACTTGGTCGATGATAAAATCCATGCTCGATCAATTGGTCCCTACAGTTTGGTCACCCAGCAGCCACTTGGTGGTAAAGCACAGTTTGGTGGTCAGCGACTTGGGGAGATGGAAGTCTGGGCCATGGAGGCCTATGGTGCCGCGCATGCTCTGCAGGAATTTTTGACTGTCAAATCTGATGATGTTGCTGGTCGAACCCGAATGTATGAAGCTATTGTTAAGGGAAAACATACCCTTGAAGCCGGCTTGCCAGAGTCATTTAACGTGCTGATCAAAGAACTTCAGGCTCTCTGCCTGGATGTTGATCTACTGGAAGAGGATTAGGGGAAACCCAACCAGTAAGCGTTAGATTGTAATTTGTAGAAACTAAAGCACTCATCCTACAAGGAGAATGCGTTTTGGAAGATATTTTCAGTCTCTTTGAACGTCCGAAAGATCCGTTGAGTTTTAACTCTATCCAGCTATCGCTGGCGTCACCGGAAAAGATCCGTGAGCGTTCTTTCGGTGAGGTGAAAAAACCAGAAACCATCAACTATCGGACTTTTAAGCCCGAGCGTGATGGCCTCTTCTGCGCCAAGATCTTTGGTCCAACCAAGGATTATGAATGTAACTGCGGTAAGTATAAACGGATGAAGCACCGCGGTATCGTTTGCGAAAAGTGCGGCGTTGAAGTTATTCCCAGTAAAGTACGGCGCGAGCGGTTGGGACATATTGATCTTGCTTGTCCGGTCGCCCATATCTGGTTTCTCAAGTCGTTACCGTCACGAATTGGCGCGTTGCTTGATATGACCCTCAAGGATCTGGAAAAGGTACTTTATTTTGAGGCCTACGTGGTTCTTGATCCTGGTGAGACTTCTCTTGAAAAAGGGCAATTGCTTCCTGAAGATAAATACAGTGAGGCGATGGACGAGTTTGCAGGGCAATTTGTCGCTGGTATGGGAGCTGAAGCTGTTCGCGAGTTGTTGGTTGAGATCGATCTAGTTGAGGTTGGTGATCAGCTGCGAATCGAGATGAAGGAAGCAACCAGCGAGGCAAAACGGAAGAAGGTTTCCAAGCGGCTGAAAGTTATTAATTCATTCCGTCAAAGTCATAACCGACCGGAATGGATGATTCTGGAAACTGTTCCAGTTCTGCCGCCTGAGTTGCGTCCATTGGTCCCCTTGGATGGTGGCCGCTTTGCAACCTCTGATCTGAATGATCTGTACCGCCGGGTTATTAACCGCAACAATCGTCTCAAGAGACTGATGGAATTGCGAGCTCCAGAAGTTATTATCCGTAACGAAAAGCGGATGCTTCAGGAAGCTGTGGATGCCCTCTTTGATAACGGTCGTCGTGGTCGCGCAATTACCGGACCAAGTAAACGCCCATTGAAATCATTATCCGATATGCTTAAGGGAAAGGGTGGTCGCTTCCGCCAGAACCTGCTCGGGAAGCGGGTTGATTATTCGGGACGGTCAGTTATTGTCGTTGGACCAGAATTAAAATTACACCAGTGTGGTTTGCCGAAGAAAATGGCGCTTGAGTTGTTTAAGCCTTTTATTTATCAGAAGCTTGATGAAAGAGGCCTATCAACAACGGTCAAAAGTGCCAAAAAAATGGTGGAAAAAGAGAAGCCAGAAGTTTGGGATGTCCTTGAGGAGGTTATAAAAGAGCACCCGGTCATGCTTAACCGTGCTCCAACTCTGCACCGTCTTGGTATTCAGGCGTTTGAGCCCGTTTTGATCGAGGGTAAGGCCATTCAGTTGCATCCGTTGGTCTGTACCGCCTTTAACGCTGACTTTGACGGTGACCAGATGGCTGTTCACCTGCCCCTTTCAATTGAAAGTCAGATTGAAGCCCGGGTGTTGATGATGTCGACCAATAATATTCTTTCTCCCGCAAGTGGCAAGCCAATTATTGTTCCATCCCAGGATATGGTTCTTGGCCTCTACTACATGACCAAAGAGCGTCCCTTTGCCGCAGGCACGGGCAAAGTATTTGCTTCAAGAGATGAAGTCCGGATGGCCTATGATTCTGGCGAAGCTGATTTACAGGCAGCAATAAAGGTCAGGATGTCTCCAGTTTCTGATGCGCCACTTAAGCGGATAGCAACGACTGTTGGTCGTATTTTATTGCGCGAAGTTGTCCCCGATGCCATTGATTTTAAACATGTTAACAAGCTGATGGGTAAAAAACAGGTTGCTGATTTAATCGACATCAGTTTCCGGTTTGCTGGCAACAAGGAAACGGTCATTCTTGCTGATAAGCTTAAAGAGACGGGGTATCGCTATTCAAGTATTGCTGGGGTCTCGATCTGTCTTGACGATATGGTCATTCCGGAGAGCAAAGAGGCTAGAATTAAAGTTTCTGCAGACGAAGTCAAGGATATCCAGCAGCAATATACCGAAGGTCTGATAACCGATGGCGAACGCTATAATAAGGTTATTGATATCTGGGCAAAATGTACTGAAGATATCGCTGGAACGATGCTTGGTAATATCGCTGTCGAAAAGATCAAATCTGCGGATGGAGAAGAGGTCGAGGTTTCATCGTTTAACGCTATCCATATGATGGCTGATTCCGGAGCACGGGGGAGCGCCCAGCAGATTCGTCAGTTAGCTGGGATGCGGGGCCTGATGGCTAAGCCGGATGGATCGATTATCGAGACCCCCATCACCGCTAATTTCCGTGAAGGGCTAACGGTTCTTCAGTATTTTATATCGACTCACGGTGCGCGTAAGGGGTTGGCTGATACTGCGCTTAAAACAGCAAACTCCGGTTATTTGACCCGTCGTCTAGTTGATGTCGCTCAAGATGCCATTATTATCGAAAAAGATTGCGATACTCTGGATGGCATTGAGGTGTCATCTCTCACTGAGGGTGGCGAAGTTATCGAACGCTTGGGTGACCGGATTCTTGGTCGGGTTGCCCTTGAGGATATCGTTGATCCGGTCACCGATGAACTCTTGGTCGAGGCCAATCAGCTGATTGATGAGGCGCTGGTGGCTGTTATTGAAGAGGCCGGAATAGAAAGAATCAAGATCCGGTCAGTTCTGACTTGTAAGAGCCGCCGTGGTATTTGTGCTCTTTGTTATGGCCGTGATTTAGCACGGGGTCATCTGGTTAACCTTGGAGAGGCTGTTGGGGTTATTGCAGCTCAATCAATCGGCGAGCCAGGGACCCAGTTGACGATGCGGACTTTCCATATCGGTGGTACCGCTTCGCGGCGCGCAGAGCAAACCTCACTTGAAGCTCGCTTTGATGGCTCACTTAAATTTATTAACTTAACAACAGTTGATAACGCTGAAGGTTTCCCTGTGGTCATGAACCGCAAGGGAGAAATTGCTGTTGTTGATGATACGGGTCGTGAACGTGAGCGTTATGGGGTTGTTTACGGTGCTTGTTTGACCCGTCAGGAAGGTGGTGCGGTCAAGAGTGGAGAGATTCTGGCAGAATGGGATCCCTACACAGTCCCGATCATCACTGAGGTTGGCGGTATTGTTCACTATGGTGATATTGCTGAAGGGATCACCATGCAGGAGCAGGTTGATGAAGTTACCGGGCTGTCACGTAAGGTGGTAACAGAGTCGAAGTCAGCTGACAAGCGGCCTAGAATCACCTTGAAAGGGGAGGACGGCAAAACTGTCAAACTTCCAAATGGAACTCAGGCACGCTACATGCTACCTGTTGGTGCCAATATCTCCGTAGTGGAAGGTGCAGAGCTGCACTCTGGTGCAATTCTGGCCAAAATTCCACGTGAGACCACTAAAACGAAAGATATCACCGGCGGTTTGCCGCGGGTTGCTGAGCTGTTTGAAGCACGTAAACCGAAGGAACTGGCAGTTATCTCAGAAATCGATGGCGTAGTTTCTTACGGTAAAGATTCAAAAGGTAAGCGTAAGATTGTTGTCACCCCTGAAATTGGTGAGCCAGCTGAATATCTAATCCCGAAAGGTAAACATATCTCGGTGCATGAAGGGGATGTTCTACATGCTGGCGAAGAACTGGTTGATGGTTCCAGCAATCCTCACGATATTCTGCGAGTTCTCGGTAGTAAGGAACTTTCGAAATACCTGGTTGATGAGGTTCAGGAGGTCTATCGTTTACAGGGGGTTAAGATCAACGATAAACATATTGAAACCATCGTTCGTCAGATGTTGAGGAAGGTACAAATCAAGGATGTTGGAGATGCCAATTTCTTGATAGATGACCAGATTGACCGCTGGGTTTTTGAGGCGGAAAATAATCGGATAACAGCTGATGGTGGTCAGCCCGCAATTGGTGAGCCAATTATGTTGGGGATTACCAAGGCCTCACTGTCTACTGAGTCCTTTATCTCGGCAGCTTCATTCCAGGAGACAACCAAGGTGCTGACTCAAGCTTCAATTCAAGGGAAAACTGACTCTCTCCTTGGGTTGAAGGAAAACGTCATCATGGGTCGATTGATTCCAGCCGGAACCGGTGTCGGTCAGTATCGTTCTGTTGAGCTGATGACTCCAGAGCCAGAAGTTAAAATGGAAGAACCGATTGTCATAGATGAATCAGAAACAGAACTTCCTGAAGAGGCGGATTAAATCGTTTTGAAGGGTTCTTGTTTAGGACCTTTTTGCTCAGTAAAGACTAATCTTTAGAAGAGAAAAAAGAGCTTGACAAAGAAGATGCTGATTGATAATCTCTGCGGGTTTTTCCCCACAGAAAGATCAGCTTTAGCTGCTGAAATATTGACAAGGATTTTGGAGAATCTAGATGCCAACTATTAACCAATTGATTCGCAACGGGCGCAAAAAGAAAGTTACAAAATCAACTGCACCCGCGCTGAAATCTTGCCCACAACGGCGTGGAGTTTGTACTCGTGTTTATACGACGACTCCAAAGAAACCAAACTCAGCGCTGCGGAAAGTTGCTCGTGTGCGTCTGACGAATGGACTTGTTGTGACCTCTTATATTCCGGGGGTGGGGCATAATCTACAGGAACACTCCGTCGTCTTGATTCGTGGTGGTCGGGTAAAGGATTTGCCTGGTGTTCGTTATCACATTGTGCGTGGAACTCTTGATCTTGCTGCAGTTAAAGATCGCAAGCAAGGTCGCTCCAAATATGGCGCTAAGCGCCCGAAGTAATTTATAGTCTGAGGAAGAGGACGTTATGCCAAGGAGAAGAGAGGTCCCTAAGCGGATCATTCTGCCTGATCCCAAATTCGGGGATCTGTTAGTTGCCAAGTTTGTAAATAATGTCATGGTCGATGGAAAAAAGAGCACTGCTGAGCAGATTGTTTATGGTGCTTTTGATTTGGTTGCGGAACGGTCAGGGAATGATCCTCTGGAAGTTTTTAAGACAGCAATGGAGAATGTCCGGCCAGTGCTTGAGGTTAAGTCACGTCGTGTTGGCGGATCTACTTACCAGGTTCCAATTGAGGTGAGTCCTTCCCGTCGTACTGCGTTGGCGATGCGCTGGATCGCAATTTATGCGAAAGCACGTAGTGAGAAGACTATGCGTGAGCGCCTTGCTGGAGAGTTTCTTGATGCTTTTAATAATCGCGGCGCTGCAGTTAAAAAACGTGAAGATACGCACCGTATGGCAGACGCTAACAAGGCATTTGCTCATTATCGCTGGTAGTTCAGTCGTTTTCAGGAGTAGGTAGTGGCACGTAAAGTTGCATTAGACAAGACCCGCAATATTGGCATTATGGCTCATATTGATGCCGGGAAAACAACGACTACGGAGCGTATTCTCTATTATACGGGGGTTTCGCACAAGATCGGTGAGGTCCATGATGGTGCTGCAACCATGGATTGGATGGAGCAGGAGCAGGAGCGAGGAATAACTATAACGTCGGCTGCGACAACCTGCTTTTGGAAGGACCACCGAGTCAATATTATTGACACTCCTGGGCACGTGGATTTCACCATAGAAGTTGAGCGCTCATTGAAGGTGCTTGACGGTTCCGTGGCAGTTTTCTGCTCGGTAGGTGGGGTTGAGCCTCAGTCTGAGACTGTTTGGCGTCAGGCTGACAAGTATGGTGTGCCAAGGATTGCTTTTATCAATAAAATGGATCGAACGGGTGCTGATTTTACCCGTGGTGTTGATATGATCCGTGAGCGGTTAGGGGCAAATCCTCTGCCACTCCAGCTGCCAATTGGCTCTGAAGAAAATTTCCGAGGCCTGGTTGATTTGGTTGCCATGCAGGCGATTGTCTGGGATGACGAATCTATGGGCGCAAAATATGACGTCGTAGATATTCCTGCCGACATGGTAGATGATGTTGCTATGGCTCGTGAAACCTTGCTCGAAGAGATTTCCTCAAATGACGATGAGTTGATGGAAAAATATCTTGGTGGTGAAGAGCTGACTCTTGGTGAAATTAAGGGGGCAATTCGTCAGGGAACAAGAAATATCGATTTTTGCCCTGTCCTGTGTGGTAGCGCGTTTAAAAATAAAGGTGTTCAGACTTTGTTGGACGCTGTGATTGATTACATGCCTTCGCCGCTGGATGTTGAACCGATCAAGGGCGTTCATCCTGATACGGGTGAAGAGCTTACTCGCCCCGCCGATGATGATGCTCCCTTTGCTGCGTTGGCGTTCAAGATTATGACCGATCCATTTGTTGGTCAGTTGAGTTTTTTTCGTGTTTATTCTGGGGTTGCCGAGTCGGGCACGACAGTTTTGAATTCAACTAAGGGTCGAAAAGAGCGTTTTGGCCGTTTGTTGAAGATGCATGCTAACAAGCGTGAAGAGATTAAGCAGGTTTTTTCAGGTGATATTGCTGCGGCAGTTGGTTTGAAAAATACGACAACTGGTGATACTCTTTGTGATTTGCAAAAGCCATCCCTTTTAGAATCAATGGAGTTTCCAGAGCCGGTTATCCATCTTTCTGTTGAGCCAAAAACTAAGGCCGATCAGGAAAAAATGGGGATTGCTCTTGGGAAGCTTCTGGCTGAGGATCCATCGTTGGGAGTTCGTACTGATGAGGAAACTGGTCAAACGATTTTGTCGGGAATGGGTGAATTGCACCTTGATGTTATCGTCGACCGGATGAAACGCGAGTTTAAGGTTGAGTGTAATGTTGGTGCGCCTCAGGTCGCTTACCGTGAATCAATTACTAAAACCGTAGAAGTTCAGGGTAAGTTTGTTCGCCAATCGGGTGGTCGTGGTCAGTATGGAGATTGTTGGCTGAAGCTTGAACCGGGTGAGCCGGGTGCTGGTTTCGAGTTTATCGATGCAATTAAGGGCGGTGTTATCCCGCGTGAATATATTCCTGCTGTTGGTAAGGGAGCTAAAGAGGCTTCTGAAAATGGTGTTTTGGCTGGATTTCCACTCGTTGATGTTAAGGTCACTTGCTTCGATGGCTCGTATCATGATGTTGATTCAAATGAGATGGCATTCAAAATAGCTGGCTCGATGGGATTCAAAGAGGGTGCAAAAAAAGCGGCCCCAGCATTGCTTGAGCCTATCATGTCGGTTGAGGTTGTCGTTCCTGAGGAATATATGGGCGATGTGATCGGTGACCTTAATAGCCGGCGTGGTCGTATTATGGGGATGGATGCACGTGGTGGTGCGCAGATTGTGGATTCTCATGTGCCACTGTCCAGTATGTTTGGCTACGCAACAGATTTACGCAGTGCAACTCAAGGGCGAGCTACATATTCAATGGTGTTTGATCATTACGAACAGGCGCCTAAGGCAATCAGTGAAGAAATTATCGCCAAGGTCAATGGTTAGACCGAGGAGAGGAGTTAGATATGTCCAAGGAAAAGTACGAAAGGACAAAGCCGCACGTCAACATTGGTACCATC
>JAOZOH010000062.1 GCA_029933365.1 Desulfuromusa sp.
ATTTGCTCCGTTGGGGGAAGATTAATCACTACCTGATCGCATTAGGGTTGGTTTCCCCAGATTTCTATCTCTCCAAACATTTTCTTTATGACCCTCTGCCAGGGATTCCCTGGGAGAAGTTGCACGAAGGGATTATCGGAGTGTTTTTGGGGTTTATCCTGCTCACTACAATCGTGTTTTTTGTCTCCAAAAAGAATTTTCAGCTTAAGGAAATACAGAAACAGCTTGAAAAGGAAAAATACTTTTCGGCCAGTTTAATCGATACGGCACAAATTATTATTCTGGTTTTGGATCCGCAGGGGAGGATTATCAGTTTCAATCCCTATATGGAGAAAATCACTGGATATGCGTTGGCAGAGGTTAAGGGTAAGGATTGGTTCTCGACGTTTTTAGTCACAGAAGATCATGTTGCCATTCGTGAAGTTTTTCAGGAAGTTGTCTCTGCTCATAATATACAAGGCCAAATCAATCAGATTGTAATCAAAGGTGGAGAACATCTTGATGTTGAGTGGGATAATCAGATCCTAAATGATGCCGATGGAAAAACAATCGGGGTTCTAGCGGTTGGGCGGAATATTACAGAAGAATTGCAAGCCAATGAAGCATTACACAGGTATGAACAGATTATCCTGGCGACAGGTGATCATATGTCGTTCCTTGATCGGGATTATATTTATCGTGAGGTGAACCGGGCTTATCTTCAATGTCATCAAAAGAGACGTGAAGATGTCGTCGGTTTTTCAGTTGCCAACCTGCTCGGCACAGATGTTTTTGAGCAGCAGGTGAAAGAGAAGCTGGATCTTTGTCTTGCCGGTGAAGAAGTTCATTATCAAAGCTGGTTCGAATTCCCCGAGATAGGTCGTCGGTATATGGATATAGCCTATTATCCCTACACTGAGGCTGGCGGTGTCGTGTCGGGGGTGGTGGTGAATTCACACGATATGACTGATCTCAAGCAGGCCGAAGAAGAACGATCTCGGCTGCTGCAGGCGATTGATCAGAGTAGTGAAACTATTGTTATCACTGATAAGGCGGGTACGATCCAATATGTGAATCCCGCGTTCGAAATTTTTTCGGGTTACACTTGTAAAGAGGCCGTTGGCAAAAATCCACATATCCTCCAAAGTGGCCAGCAAGATGCTCTCTTCTATCAGGAGCTGTGGAAAACACTGACCTCTGGTGAAATATGGAGAGGAAAGTTCATCAACAAGAAGAAGGACGAAACTCTCTATATTGAAGACGCAACGATTGCGCCAGTGTTTGATCCCCTGGGGGAGATAGTCAATTATATTGCAGTTAAAAGAGACATCACTCATGAAGTCAAAATGGAAGAACAGCTGCGGCAGAAATATAAAATGGAAGCCATCGGGGTCATGGCCGGAGGGATGGCCCATAATTTTAATAATAATCTGGCGATTATTCTTGGCAATATTGAGCTCTCTCAGCTTAAGCTACCCCAAGAGAGTGAAGCTGTTCCTCTGTTGAAGAATGCAAAAATAGCGGTTCTCAGATCCCGTGACTTGATTCAGCAGATTCTGACTTACAGCCGCCAGGGAACTTTCACTAAAGGCACAATCCATCTGTCGCGGGCTATAGATGAAGCCCTGAAACTGTTACACTCAACTCTCCCTGCTTCAATTAATGTACGTGAAACGGTCAGTCTGAACAGCAAAGATATTTCGATCGATGGGGACGCATCGCAAATTCAGGAGGTCATCATCAACCTCTGTAACAATGCCGTCCATGCGATGGACGAAAAAGGGGATTTAACAGTTTCTCTTGATACGGTCAACTTGGAGAAGGCGGATATTACTGCCCAGTACCAATGCCAGCCTGGCTGCTATGCCAAGCTGAGTATTCAGGATAACGGTTCTGGCATGTCTGCGGAAACCGTGGCTAAAATTTTCGATCTCTTTTTTACCACCAAAGATGTCGATCAGGGAACCGGAGTTGGTCTCTCAACCGTGCAGGGAATTGTTGATCATCACGGTGGAATGATTAAAGTGGATAGTGTTCTGGGTGAGGGAACCACCTTTGAGCTTTACTTTCCGATCATAGACCGGCGGCAAAAAGAGCGTGCTGCAGTTGTCCAGGAATTACCCCGGGGGAATGAAAAGATTGTATTCCTTGATGATGAAGAGATGCTTGCGAATGTCTGGAGTGAGACGCTGCGTGAATATGGTTATCAAGTCAGTACCATGATGAACAGCACAGAAACCCTGAAACTCTTCACCGCCAATCCCGACTATTTTGATCTGCTGATTACCGATCAGACTATGCCTGAACTGACGGGTAAGGATCTGATTCAGGAGCTCTTGAAAATCAAAGTCGATCTGGCAACGATCCTTTGTACTGGTTACAGCAGTAAAATTAACGAAGCTGAAGCCGAACAACAGGGGATCAGTGCCTTCTGCATGAAGCCACTGGATCTGCCCGAACTGCTCCAAACAGTAAGACGGGTCCTAGACGAAGGAAAGAAACACACAATCTGATGACCGGCTTCGCTCCACTCAATACCCTGATGTGACAAAATTTCTCCTTCCCCCTTGATGGGGGAAGGTTGGGATGGGGGAGTTCCCTTGTAAATTCGCCCCCCACCCTAACCCTCCCCCACATCGGGGAGAGGGGATTGATACAAATCGAGTCAAACAAGCAACTAAAAAATACAAAATAGGTCATATTTATCTTTGCAAGGTTGTTTAATAAGGATGTTTAAGTTATAGTTCGACCGTTTAGCGGTCGGAAGCACAGCTATATACTTGATATGTCAAGTTTTATAATTTATCCCTGAAGCAGATAATAAACACTAACAAAACAGAAAGTGGGGAAGCAGATGAGTGATGTGACGGCAGCAGGATTGGGGCTGAAGAGTGTTGGAAAAGTTTATCATAACCTCAGTTATGATGATTTGTATGAACATGAAACAAAGAATAACGAAGGAGCGCTTTCGGCTAATGGAACCATGATGGTCGATACCGGTAAGTTTACCGGCCGTTCTCCCAAAGACAAATATTTTGTCAAGCAAGACCCATCACAAAAAAATATCGCCTGGGGAAGTATCAATCAGCCAGTTTCTGAGGCTATTTTTGATGAACTTTATGCAGAAGTGATCGATTATCTGTCGGGTAAAGACGTTTACGTTGCCGATGGATTTGCCGGCGCGAACCCACACACAACTCGCAAGATCCGTTTCGTAACCGAGATCGCCTGGCAGTCCCATTTTATCAAGAATATGTTTATCCGTCCTGATGAAGCCCAGCTGGATGGTTTTATGCCCGACTTTACCGTCTATAATGCCGCCAGCATCAGCAATAAGAATTGGGAAAAGCATGGCCTGAACTCTGAGGTTTTTGTTATTTTCAATATCGAGAAGAATATCGCAATTATTGGTGGTTCCTGGTATGGCGGGGAGATGAAAAAAGGGATCTTCACCATGATGAACTACTGGATGCCGCTGGAAAAAATTCTTTCCATGCATTGTAGTGCCAATGTTGGTAAAGATGGCGATGTCTGCCTGTTCTTCGGTCTTTCGGGAACCGGGAAAACCACCTTGTCGACCGATGCTGCCCGTAAGCTGATTGGTGATGACGAGCACGGTTGGGATGCCGAAGGGATCTTCAATTTTGAAGGTGGTTGCTACGCGAAAACCATCGACCTGTCACCTGAAAGTGAGCCGGAGATTTTCAATGCGATCAAGCGTGATGCGCTATTGGAAAATGTGGTCTACAACGAAGATGGGATCATCGATTACACTGACAGCTCCAAGACTGAAAACACGCGAGTTTCCTACCCGATTGAGCATATTGAAAACCATGAACCAACCCTCATGGCTGGCCATCCAGAAAATATTATTTTCCTCACCTGCGATGCTTTCGGTGTCCTTCCTCCGGTTTCCAAATTGAGCAAAGAACAGGCGATGTATTACTTCCTTTCCGGTTACACCGCTAAGGTTGCTGGAACCGAGCGTGGGATAACCGAGCCAGTGGCTGCTTTTTCAGCTTGTTTCGGTGAGGCTTTCCTCCCACTGCACCCAACTGCCTATGCCAAGCTGCTGGGTGAAAAAATGGATAAGTACAATGTTAATGCCTATCTGGTAAATACCGGTTGGGCTGGTGGCGGCTACGGTGTTGGCAAGCGGATGAGCATCAAGGCAACTCGTGCTTGTATCAATGCGATCCTTGACGGCAGTATCAAAAATGCCGAGTTTGAACAGGTTCCTTTCTTTGGCTTGAATATTCCGAAAACGCTCTCTGGTGTTGATACTCACCTGTTGAATCCACGCAATGCCTGGGAAGACAAAGAGGACTTTGACCAGACGGCTAACAAGTTGGCTGGAATGTTTATCAAGAACTTCAAGAAATATATCACTGACAATGATGATTTTGATTTTACCAAGGCAGGTCCACAGGTTTAGTCTCAATATTTTTACTTTTACTGTTTGTTTTTAATAAAAAGGGTGTTCGGCTGCTGCTGAGCACTCTTTTTTTATTTATTTGTCCGGCTTTACTTGACATAAGGTGAAAGAAAAATAATAATTAGTATATAAAAATTAATAATGGGTAAAAATTATGGTGGCTAATAAAAAAACTGGTCTGGAAGAGTTTGAATTAATCCGCTGGATTCAGCAACAAGCGGGGAGTTCCTCCCATCTTACTCTGGGGATTGGTGACGACTGTTCCATCCAACCTCAACAAACGGGGCAGGATCTGTTAACCAGTACCGATTTGCTGATTGAGGGGGTCCACTTTGAGCGGAAATGGACCACCATGTTCGATCTGGGCCGCAAAGCGGTAGCGGTCAATATCAGCGATATTGCTGCCATGGGGGGAACCCCGCAATCGGTGTTTTTAGGGATTGGCCGACCCAAAGAGATCAGCGATGGGGAGATTGAGGAGTTTCTCTCTGGATTTCTGGCAGAAATTAAAGCGTATGGTGCGGTCTTGGCGGGTGGCGATACCTGCAGTTCTCCCGGAGCATTGATGATTTCAGTGACAGTTCAGGGAACGGTTGCAACAGATGAAGCGATCTGCCGCGAAGGTGCCAGCTATGGAGACGCCATCTATGTTTCCGGCTCTTTGGGCGATAGTGCGCTGGCTCTTCATCTACTGCAGAAGGGGCAACAACCGGATAACTATTTGGCGGCACGATTTCACACCCCAACGCCACGGGTGACCCTGGGTCAGGAACTGTCAAAGCGACAGTTAGCAACCGCGATGCTGGATATCTCCGATGGATTGTTGGCGGATCTAGGGCATATTCTGGCTGCCTCAGGGGTTGGGGCAGAACTTGAAATGGCGAAACTCCCTCTTTCCGAGTCGTTTCAGAAGATTTTAAGTGGAGATTCTGACCTGATTGACCTGGCTCTGTCTGGAGGGGAAGATTATGAGTTGGTTTTCACCTCACCCCTGAAAGATTTAGCTACGCAGATTGATCTGAGTCATAACGTGACGCAGATAGGGATTATCAGCCAGGAGCCGGGATTGCGCATCCGCCTGAAAAATGGGGAGTTTTATCAATGTCAGCGAGGTGGATTTGACCATTTTGCCTGATATGGATGGAGTGTTAGCTGGCACTGTTCCAGACCTGGATCAGGAAGTTGAAGCTCCAGAGACAGCAACGGTACAGGTTTCGTCTCCATTTGTGGGGAGTGATCTGCACGATACGGTTTATCAGCAGATTGCTGAAATTTTACGGGCACAGCAGAACTTCCATTTGGAAGGTTACAAGGTTTTGTGCATCAAGCGGCGCTTAGCTGCACGGATCAGATCGGTCGGTGTCAGCGATCCAACTGTGTACGTTGAATTGTTACAGGAAAGCATTCAAGAGCAGGAACAGCTTCTGGCCGCGTTGAGTGTTCATGTGTCACAATTTTTTCGTAATGTTAGTGTTTTTCAAGCACTGGAAAAACAGATATTACCTGAATTGCTGGAAAGTTCACGCCGACATAAAAGTAAGCTTAGAATTTGGAGTGTTGGCTGTGCGAATGGCGAGGAACCTTATTCTCTTGCTTTACTCTGTCAAAAACAGCAACTCAAAGGGGATTTACTCTCAATTGTAGGAACTGATCTGAGTCCAGCGGCTCTAACGCGAGCCAAACGGGGGATTTTTCCTGCTGAGCGGGTACGGAGTGTTCCGAGTGTGATGCTTGCAGATTTTTTTTTCAGTAGGGATCAACAGTACCAGTTGAATGGGCAGATTCGAGACAGAGTCCAGTTTTTTCGCCATGATATTTTGACGGATCAACCTTTTTACCGAGCGAATTTGGTTCTGTGCCGTAATCTATTAATCTACTTTTCCCGAGAGCAACAACAACAGATTATGGAAATTCTTGCTGCAGCATTGCTTCCGGGGGGCTATCTGGTTTTGGGGCGAGCCGAAACCATGGCTTCGGCCTGCCGCAAACTGTTTGTCTGTATTGATCCGGCGGAAAGAATCTATCAGCGGTTGCAGGATACGGGATAAACCTTAATGGTTCGTACTGGGTTTTCTCGATTATATTATTTGTACGTTTAGTTCAGAACCTTTCACCCCCATCCCAACCTTCCCCCATAAAAAGGGGAAGGAGTTAAAGTCCCCTCCCCCCAATTGTGGGGGAGGGTTAGGGTGGGGGGAGGATTAAGCTGAAGGAGAAGAAAATGCGCGTTGAAATCAGTTATAAATTTGTCGTTGGATTCATTATTGTTGTTGCATCTGTGGTTATGTTGAATCTGCTGGTGCCGCAAATGCAGATCCCGGAATGGACTCATCAATGGATTACGATCATTGGTGCCCTGCTGGTTGGTCTGATTTTTGGCTGGATATTTTCCAAGGCATTTACGGCAAATTTCAAGATTTTAAGTGAAGGGGCAGAACGTCTGAGTGATGGCGACCTCAGCCGCAATGTTCGTCTGCGCAAAGGATTGTTCTCAGATGAAACAGAGGACCTTTCCAACTCTTTGAATCTGGTGGTCGGCAGTTTGCGCAATCTGGTCGGGCAGATTCGTACCTGTTCGCTGGATGTCAACGAATTATCCCTGTCTCAGGCGACGACAGCTGAAGAAATGACCGCAACTTCTCACGAGGTGGCAGGATCGATTGAACAGATTAGCCGGGGGGCAGAAACTCAGGCCGAAATGGTTGAGCGTGCCTCTAAAGTTATTCTGGAAATGGCTGAACAGATCGATCTGGTTGCTTCCTCGGCAGGTGATCTATCCTTGTCATCGGAAGAAACCACCATGGCAGCTCGTCAGGGTGAGGGAATGACAACGACCGCGCTGGAAAACCTGAAGCATGTCCTCAGCCAGATTGAAGCGAATGGTACAATGTTTATCTCCTTCAGTGAGCAAGTGCAAAAAATTGGGACAATTATCGATGTCATCACAGGAATTGCTCAGAAAACTAATTTACTTGCCCTTAATGCGACGATTGAAGCTGCTCGGGCAGGAGAATATGGTCATGGATTTGCGGTTGTCGCAGAAGAGATAAGTAAGCTGGCTGACAGTACCAGCGTGTCAGCTGGTGAGATCACCCGCCTGATTGAGAGAACTCGAGAGCAGAGTTTGAAGGTGCAACAATCGATGAATGAGAGTGTTAAATCTATTGATGCTGGTCGTGAAGCGGTCGATATCACCGATAGTGCATTTAAAGCAATTATCGACAAAGCTGAAGCGGCACAGGTCAAATCAGTCAGTATTCGTGATCTGACCGAAAAACAAAGATCAGGAGCCCAGATGATTGTTGCGGCTATCGAAGAAATTGCCGGGGTTACTGAAGATAATGCGGCTTCAACTGAAGAAGTTTCCGCTGCAACGGAGGAGCAGACTGCGTCGATGGAAGAGATGACTTTTGCATCGCAGCGACTGTCCAAATTGGCTGATGAACTGTTGATTTCGGTCAGCCGTTTCAACCTTGGGGTTGGACAGGGGCAAGAGCGGTGATCAAGCAACTGCTACCATTCAAGGTTGGTTATGAAACCTATGCCCTGGAACTGGTCGAGGTTCAAGAAATTGTTGAAAACCAGAGCATTTATCCTTTTCCCGGAGCACCTGAAATTATTGCTGGAGCGATTGGTTTTCATGGGCGGATTGTTCCCGTTGTTGATCTGGCTCTATTGCTTAATTTCCCTGCTGGAAAGCTTGGTGAGCGATTGATTGTGCTGATTAATGAACGCGGTCCGGTCGCTTTGGGGGTGGATCAAGTACGAGCAATAATCAACATGGAAATAAACCAGATGAATCAGATGCAGAACTATGCTGAGCGGAGCTATATTAGCGACGTTGTCAACTGGGGGGGGGAGATGATCAGTTTGTTTGATCTTGATCAGTTACAGCTAAAACTTGAATCAATCTGTATTCAAACGGGAGGTTGAGTTGTCAAAACGAGTCATGATAGTCGACGATGCCCTGTTTATGCGTACCATGCTGCGCGATATTTTTGCGTCGGCAGGCTGGCAGATTGTCGTTGAAGCAGAAACTGGCGCAGAGGCGATTGCTGAATATAAAATCCACCAGCCCGATCTGGTGACCATGGATCTCGTGATGCCGGAGATGGGAGGAATTGTTGCTCTGGAAAAAATCTTGATTGATGATCCTGCTGCTCGCATTGTTGTCTGTAGCGCGTTGGGGCAGAAAAATCTGATTTTAGATGCAATTAACGCCGGGGCAAAAGATTTTATCGTCAAACCGTTTCAGGATAATCAGGTTCTTGAGGTGGCTGAGCGAGTTGTTGCAGGTGATTGTTGATGGATATTGTTAAACTCAGAGCAATGTTTCTGACTGAAGCAGCCGAACACCTGGAAATGATGGCTGATATTTTGGTGAGGTTAGATACTGATCCCGAAGACCAGGATGGGATTGATGCATTGTTTCGTGAAGCCCATTCGATTAAGGGGATGGCGGCAACCATGGAACATGCTGAAACGACCAGACTGGCTCACCATCTGGAAGACCGTCTCGATGACTGTCGCCACTTCGGGCAGATCAGCAGAGTTGAAATTGACTGGTTACTGGAAGCAGTCGACCTGCTGGAACTATTGCTGGGTGACATTCGTCATGAGCAAGCGGAACGGAGTGTGACAAACTTTATTGCCAGTACCCCAAAGGAGTCTGAAGTCGAAGTAAACTCTGCAGCGCAGGAGATGACAGCCGACCCTGCTGTGAGCGGACAGGGGCAACTGGTTCAGTTGCGGTTGCAAGAGACTGTCATTGCACCGGGACCACGATTTCTGGTCCTCTTAAAGCACCTCGCCAAATTTGCGACAATTTTGGAATCGATCCCCTCAACAGCAGCGCTCCTTCAAGGGGAGTCTCCCTATCAGCTGTTGGTCCGTCTGGACGGTGATGTCTCGCAGGAGCAGATTCTTCAACAGCTGCAAACCTATAGTGAATTACAGGAAATTACCTTCCCTGAGGAACCAGAGGCAGACCAGCCGCATAAAAAACCAGCACCGGATAAGACGGTACGGGTCAGTACTGAACTGCTGGATCATTTTATCAATCTCACCGGGGAATTGATTACCAACCGCTACCAATTGCAAAATGCGCTGCAAGAGCAAAACTGGCAAGAGATGGAAGAAGGGGTCGGGCAGTTGGCACGACTGGTAAAGAATCTTCATCATCAGGTGTTGCAGGTGCGGATGGTTGCGTTGGAAAGTCTGGTGGGGCGTTTATCTCGAACGGTTCATGAACTCTCGCGCAGGAGTGGTAAGGAGATATCTTTTCAGGTTGAAGGGGCAGAGATTGAACTGGATAGAGCGATTGTCGAAGAACTTGCCGATCCCCTTATTCACATGGTTCGCAATGCGGTTGACCATGGCATTGAACAGCGCGGGTCAGTCTCTATCAAAGCCTGGCGAGAGAGAGATCAGGTGCTGGTGCAGGTTGCTGACGATGGGCGAGGTATTGACCCGGACAAAATTCGTCAACAGGCATTGGATAAAGGTTTGTTGACCTCAGCTCAGGCAAAATCAATTCGCGATTATGACCTTTTCCAGCTGATCTGCCAGCCCGGGTTTTCCACCGCCGAGGAGATCAGTGAGATCTCTGGGCGTGGTGTGGGGATGGATGTGGTCAAAACGGCAGTGGAACGGGTCGGGGGAATTTTACTGATTGATTCCATTCCGGGAGAGGGAGCACGCATAACCCTTAAGGTACCGTTGTCTCTGGCGATTATCAGAGTTTTAATGGTGGAGTGCGCTGGAATCAGAATGGCGATGCCGATTACCCGGGTTGTGCAAACCGTTGAAGTTGTCCCTGATGAAGTCCAAAGTAGTGGCAAGCAATTGATGATCCATTATCAGGATGAATTATTGCCGATGTTGTCGTTACGTAAAATTCTAAAATCACCGAAAGGGCCACATCTCGATCCAATTCCATTGGTTATTACCGAGGTTCTGGGGCGTAAAATTGGTTTGGTGGTTGATAGCCTGGTTGGTCAACGTGAAGTTTTTGTGCAGCGCTTGCCCGCTCCTTTTGATCAGGTGCGTGGCTGCAGCGGTGGAACCATCTTAGGTGATGGGCGAATAATTTTTCTCCTTGATCTGCAGGCCCTTTTTGAAAAACGGCGTGGATAAATTATATATCTGGTTATCCACTTCGCTCAACTAGCATCGATCCCCCCCCCCCCGGTGTGGGGGAGGGTTAGGGTGGGGGGCGAATTTGCGAGGGGACACCCCCATCCCAACCTTCCCCCATCAAGGGGGAAGGGGAAAACTCGTTACTCCAGAGTATTTAAGTGGAGCGAAGTGGATAACCAGAATTATATATTGGTTGTTTTTGCTTAGCTGTTTTATAATTTCTTGTGCGATCCTCTCCAAAATTGATGAAAATAAATCTTCCCCTTAGGTAGAGGGGTTTTGAAATTTTAAGCAGTGAAAGCTGATCCCCCATGGCCTCTGGTTCAAAAAAAGTTATTTTTGCCGCTCTGGCTGGAAACACCCTGATTGCCATCACTAAGTTTATTGCGGCATCAATCACAGGGAGTTCGGCAATGCTATCTGAGGCGATTCATTCTCTGGTGGATACGGGGAATCAAGGCTTATTGCTCTATGGTATGAAAAAGGGGGCACAGCCTGCCGATAAAGATTTCCCCTTTGGCCATGGCAAGGAAATCTATTTCTGGAGCTTTATTGTCGCCATTCTCATTTTTGCCTTAGGCGGTGGCATTTCTGTCTACGAAGGGATTCATCACCTTTTGCATCCACAACCAGCGACAAATCCACTGGTCAACTATCTTGTTCTGAGTCTGGCGATTGTCTTTGAAGGTGCTGCATGGCTGTTTGCTCTACGTGAATTTAGGCGCCATAAGGGTGAGAATGGTTATATCGATGCGATTAACCAGACCAAAGATCCCTCTGTTCTGGTGGTTTTATTTGAGGATTCAGCAGCTATGCTTGGTTTGCTAGTCGCTCTGATTGGTATTGGCCTGACTCAACTGACTGGTAATGCCTACTTTGACGGGAGCGCATCTATCCTGATTGGATTTATTCTGATTGGGACAGCAATGTGGTTGGCGCGGGAAACCAAAGGGTTGCTGATTGGCGAAAGTGCTGAGCCGCAAATTGTGCAGGGGATTCAAGAAATTGTGCAGGAGAACCCAATCATCGAAGGGGTCAATGAAATCCTGACTATGCATATGGGGCCGGATTTTATCTTGGTCACCTTGGGCGCTGATTTTGTTGATAGCGCTTCTGCAGATGCTGTAGAGGGACAAATCGCAACGTTGGATTTGCAAATTAAGGCTCGCTTTCCAAAGGTTAAGCGGGTTTTTATAGAAGCAGAAAAAATGACCCGAAAAAAGCAATCTGCATAATCTTCTGTGAACACGTCACCCTATCTCATTAGCCACAAAAACCGGCAAACCTATCCCCTCTGGTAAAAATCTGTTAGGCTCTTTAGCCTATTGAAAGGATTTACAATATGTTTATGAGGCTGTTCGTTGCTCTGCTTGTCTTCTTTTGTGTTCCCTCCTTATCTGGTGCAACAGAGGTACAACTTAGCGATGTGGTTAACGCATTGGAAACCCCATTTAAAGCAGAAACAAAACTGCTTGATCGGATTCAGGATTTCACCGCTGATTTTTCCCAGGAATCGCATATTGCGTCCATCGATCGAACTCAGCATGGGCAGGGAATTGTAAGTTTTAAGATTCTTGCATCGTTAGAGGGTGAATCGTCCATAGTTAAATTTCGCTGGGAATACCGTAAGCCGAGTGTTCAGGAAATTATTTCGGATGGCCATATCATGTGGGTTTACATCCCCGAAAACCGTCAGGTTATCGAAAGTGATATCAGCCAGGTGAATGCGCAACAGGGGCAAAATCCGATCACTTTTCTCAGTGGTCTGGGAAACCTGTCGCGTGATTTTGTGATCAACTGGGCTGCAGATAAAACCGACCAAGCAGGGGACTATTCATTACTCCTTAAACCACGAGAAGAATCACAGTTTATTCAGCAAATTGAAGTTGTTGTCAGTCATGAAGCGGTCAACGAATGGCAAGAACAGCAGAAAACCGGTAAAGCTTTCCCGATCCGTGTAACCCAAATTACTGATCCAACTGGAAATCGTACCACCATTGAATTTCACGATGTTCAGGTGAATCAGGATCTTGCAGATAAATTATTTTCTTTTGAGAGGCCCGAGGGGGTTGAACTGGTTAATCCTGGTGAACAGCTGACATTCTGATTGTCATTTAATCCGGTTTAGACGGAAAGATAGCGTTTTTTGATTTCTTCATTCTCTTGTAGCTCCCGCCGAGTGCCGGAAAACCGGATCAGACCTTTATCAGATTGAGGTGACTACAATGTCCCTTCCATATCCAGCCGGAAAAAATCTTTGGCTTTCAACTTTTCTTCACCACTCATGTGGGTGGGTGCGGTGCCTGGAGCGAAGATTTCAAAATAGGCTTGTTCATTATCTTCTTCCAGGAGTAACCCATTCTTCTTATCGATTGGATGAAATTCAATTGTGTCGGGAACTCGAAAGTTTTGCACCGGATATTGCTTGACCGCCTCTTTCATAAAGGAAACCCATGCTGGAGCTGCGGCTCGTGATCCTGTTTCCTTTTTCCCCAAGGGGCGCTCTTGATCGTAGCCAACCCAGGAGACGCAGGCAAGCTGCGGGATAAAACCGATATACCAGGCGTCCTTTAAATCATTGGTGGTTCCGGTTTTACCAGCGGAGGGGCGTTCAATTGCTTTAGCTCGCCAACCGGTTCCTTCGCGGACAACACTTTCCATAATATTGGTGATTAGGTAGGCCGTTTCCGGGGAGATGACCCGCCGCGGGGGTTTGCGAATCAGGTGCTGGTCAGCAGCCATACCTGTGGCAAAGTCTGCAGGATCGATCGATTCCAGAATCCGGCCATTACGGTCGCGAATTCGGGTGATATAGGTTGGTGGTACTAACACTCCTCCATTGGCAAAAACCGTATAAGCGGTCAGCATCTCTAGTGGGGTGACAGCAGTTGATCCAAGCGCCATGGAAAGATCTCGCTCTAATGGCGTTTCAATGCCCAATTTTTTGGCATAATTAGCTGCGTAGTTGATTCCAATATCCTCAAGAATTTTGATTGTTACGACGTTGCGAGAATGAGCTAAAGCATAGCGGAAGCGGGTTGGACCATAGAATTTCTGCTCATAATTTTTTGGTTTCCACTCTTCTAATTTACCTGTATCAACTTTTCTGTTTTCGTAGATCAATGGTGTGTCGAGGATAATGCTGGCAGGGGTGTAGCCGCGGTCGAGAGCTGCTGCATAAATGATGGGTTTAATTGCAGACCCGGGAAGCCGCTTGGCCTGGGTTGCTCGGTTGAACTGACTTTCCTTGAAATCATAACCACCGACCATCGCCTTTATTTGTCCCGTGAAAGGGTCTACGGCAACTAGCGCTCCTTGAGCCAGGGGTGCTTGTTCCAGGCTGAGCTTTATCGCCTCGTTGTTTAAATCAAGAACCTTGACCTCAATCAACGAACCGAAAGGAAACAGGGTGCGTTTTTTCTCCCCGGCATTCCCGAGGGGTTCCTTCTCAGTTTTGCTGAACTTAATTGGTGCTGCCCATTGAGATTCTTTGATCGAAACTGTCCCGTTTCTGTCACCAATTTTACAGAGGAGTTGATCCCCTTTTTGCCCAACAATAATTGCTTGCGCATACTGGCCCACAGCCAAAGGATCAGTGGTAAATTGTTCTTGTTGTTTAAGTAAAAATTCTTCCTGTGATATTTCGTCAAGGATCTGTTGAGACCCGCGATAGCCACGGCGTTTGTCGTGATTGCGTAGATTTTCTTTAACGGCTTGCTGAGCAACTTTCTGCATCGGCAGGTTGATGCTGGTCTCAACTTCAAGACCGCCGGTATAGAGAATCTTCTCCCCAAAACGCTCCTCCAGATAACGGCGAACTTGTTCGTTGAAATAAGCAGTGACATCCAGCAGATTATTCAGACGTGGCTTGATGGTTACCTCTTCTTGTTCCGCCTGAGTATATTCCTCTGGGGTGATATAACCTTCTTTGACCATTCGACCGAGAACATATTTCTGCCTTTCCATGGCGCGCTCATAATGGCGATAGGGGGAGTAACGGCTGGGGGCTTGCGGTAGCCCGGCCATGATTGCCGATTCTGCCAGAGTTAACTCTTCGACATTTTTATCAAAATAGTTTTCTGCTGCTGCTTCGACCCCGTAAGCACGATGGCCGAGATAAATCTGATTCAGGTAGAGATAGAGGATTTCCTGTTTGGTCAGAGCTTTTTCCATCCGCCAGGCCAGGATTGCTTCCTTGAATTTGCGGGTGAAGGTTCGTTCAGAGGTCAACAATAGTTTTTTGGCAACCTGTTGAGTGATTGTGCTGCCGCCTTGAGCAACTCCCCCAGCCTTCACGTTTTTCAGTGCCGCGCGGAAAATAGAGATAAAATCTATGCCCCGATGTTTGAAGAAATTTGCATCTTCAGCAGCAATAAAAGCCTGTACCAGAGTTTTTGGCATCTTCTCAAAAGGGACTAAAATTCGTCGTTCATGGGAATATTCTGCGATGATGGCACCATCATCGGCATAGATTCGGGTAATCAGAGGGGGCTGATAATCGGAGAGGGTTTCAACCCTTGGCAGTGTTGCCGAGACGTAAAAATAAGCGCCGATCAGCAATGCTGCTCCTAGGAGCGGTAAACCGAGCAGACAGAAAAAAGCATATTTTAGATAACGGTTCATAATTTAATACGTTGTTAAACAAAAAGTGACAGGTGATTATATATTTAAGTGCTCATCAAATGCTGATAAAAGTAGTAGACTTTATAGCATGCAGAGCATGACGGAGCAACAGCTTGTCTCTGGATAGGAGCCTATAAATTGGAGGAATCAATGTATCGTCGGACTAAAGTTGTTGCCACGATCGGCCCAGCCTGTGCCGAAAGAGGGCAATTAGAGCGTTTGTTGAAATCAGGCGTAGATGTTTTCAGGTTGAATTTTTCCCATGGGGATTTACAGCAAAAAGAGATCTGGATTAAGCAGATTCGAGAAATTTCCATCGAACAGCAAAAAGTAGTCGCTATTCTTGGTGACCTGCAGGGGCCAAAAATCCGCACCGGATTGATGCGCGATGGAAGTCAGGAGTTGGTTGCCGGACAGGATGTGGTTATTACAACTGCTGATATTGAGGGTGCTGACGGCTTGATTCCAACCAACTACCAGGCTCTGCCCCAGGATGTTGTTCCTGGCGATCAAATTCTGCTTGATGATGGACAGTTGGAACTGGAAGTTTTGCGGGTGGAAGCTGAACAGGTTTACTGTCGGGTCATATTTGGTGGGCAACTCAAGAATCGTAAAGGGATCAATTTGCCGGGGGTGAAGGTTTCTGCGGCGGCAATGACAGAGAAGGATATTGCTGACCTGGAATTTGCCATCACCCAAAAACTGGATTGGGTTGCTCTTTCTTTTGTTCGAACCGCTGCTGAGGTTGCCCAGTTAAAACAGATTTTACAAGAGCGAAACTCAGCAATCAGGGTGATCGCAAAAATTGAAAAACCGGAAGCCGTCGATAATTTTGCTGCGATACTGGGGGTTACAGATGGGGTGATGGTTGCACGAGGGGATTTGGGGGTGGAAGTCCCCTCTGAGCAAGTCCCCCTGATTCAGAAGAGGATTATCCGTAAATGTAACCAGCAGGGGAAGCCGGTGATTACTGCAACCCAGATGTTGGAAAGTATGATTGCCCACCCGCGGCCAACCAGGGCAGAAACCTCCGATGTTGCCAATGCCATTCTGGACGGCACTGATGCAGTGATGCTTTCGGGAGAAACGGCAGCCGGGCTTTATCCGTTTGCAGCCGTTCAAGTTATGGATCGTATTGCACGGGATATTGAGAGCCATCCTGATTTGAAACAAAAGCGCTTTGTTGTCCCAGCAGCAGACTCTTTGGTGCAAGATTTGCCAAACGCAATCGGTCTGGCAGCATGTCAGGTTGCTGAAACTGTGGGGGCAGCTGCTATTCTTGCCTTCACTCAGACTGGGGGCACGGTTGCCCTGGTCGCTAAATACCGCCCCGCTCTACCTATTATCGCGGTCACTCCAAATCAACAGGTGCGACGCTATCTGGCTTTGTACCGAGGGGTCAACTCTTTGCAGGTGGATATTCAGGGGAGCACTGAAGAACAGATTCTTTCGCTTGAGGCAGCGGTGCTTAAAAGTGGATTGTTGGCAGCTGGAGATGTGGTGGTTATTACTATGGGCAGTCCCATCTCTGCACCGGGGACGACAAATCTGCTGAAAATACACCAGTTAAGTAGTGGAGACAGCTGAAGGCTTCTGTGCGTTCACAGGGTGAATTCGTCCTTACCTGCAAATTCAGCTATGCTACCGATGTAATCTT
>JAOZOH010000362.1 GCA_029933365.1 Desulfuromusa sp.
CTTCCAACCCATAAGTATCAAAAACCGGCTCATCCCCTTTATAGAGTTCGATACAATAGTTCAGCCGAGGCATGAAGGTCCGGAGAAAGCGGACAATTTTGTCGTACTCTTCGACATTATCAACAACAATTCTTTTGACATCTTCAGTCAGGATATCGCGCAGCACCTTACTGGTCACATCAAGGTCAGAATGGATCAGGCTGGGAGCACTGATTTCATCAATCCCACGGCTGAGATTCTCCCAGAGGCCAACCAGAAATTCCATGTCGTGGCGCAAATCATCTTCACTCTTCCCCTCGGACACAGTTCTGACAATAAACCCGGTCCCCGGTGCCCGCATCGATTCCACGCACTGCTTTAACCGCTCCCGTTCAGTTTCATCTTCAATTCGCCGTGAAATCCCAACATGATCAACCGTCGGCATATAAACCAAATGGCGTCCGGGCAGAGAAATGTGTGAGGTGATCCTCGCCCCTTTGGTCCCAATCGGTTCCTTGGATATTTGCACCAGAAGCTCCTGCCCTTCGGTCAGAAGATCTTCTATCGGGGGTAATGGGGGCAACTCAGGACACGCATTCGGTTCCAGTGTGTCCTCATCCCCCTCTATCGTTCTTTCAACCTGCTCCATTTCATCCAGCACGTCAGCAACGTACAAAAATGCTGCTTTCTCCAGACCAACATCAACAAAAGCCGCCTGCATTCCCGGTAACACCCGGATCACTTTACCTTTGTAGATATTCCCCACAATCCCCATCTGCCGATCCCGCTCAATATAGAGCTCAGCAATGTGGCCACCTTCAAGCAGCGCCACCCGGGTCTCCTGGGAGGTGGTACAAATAACCAACTCCTTTGTCATAATTTTCTCCTGTTCATCTATATAGTTTAAAGTAAAAACTTAAAAAACTTTTTTTAACGGAGAGACGCTGAGGAGGAGAGCTGGAGAGAAAGTCAAAACATATGACAGCCACCAAGACACCAAGGTCTCCAAGATAACCAAATCAAAAACATTTTTAAGGTTTTAAAACAAAAAAAGATTTTGTTTTTTCTTGGTGCTCTTGGAGTCTTGGTGGCTATTTTGGTTCTAATGTTTTCTCTCTGTCTCTGCTTCTCTGCGTCTCTCCGTTGAAGTCTTTGTCTCTCTCGATCTCAGTATTTATCAGTCCTGTAAGGTTATCCCGGTTTTTCTCACCCCCA
>JAOZOH010000185.1 GCA_029933365.1 Desulfuromusa sp.
TAACCATCTCACTGATCAGATAGGTTCCCCGGGTAGAACCGATGATCAGATCGCCAATATGAACCATGTTTTTGGTTCTCTGTGAATATCCGGAGCGGATATCGCCAACTGAGGAATCCTGATAGCTTATTGCCTGTTGTGGGCAAACCATTTTACAGAGTCCGCAGCCATGGCAGAGGGGTTCACTTAAATAGACTGTTTTCATGATTATGTAAAGGGCGTGAAAGCGACATTCTTTAGTACAAATACCACAACCGTCACAGAGCTCTTCAGAAATGACTGGAATAGATTGGGTTACTGAAGCTTTGCTGGAAAAGTCAGGTTTGAGGAAATATTCTGCATTGGGAGCATCGACATCGAGATCATAGAATTCAGCTGCAAAAACCTGAGCGATTGAAGCAGCAAGGGTGGTTTTACCTGCGCCACCCTTGCCGCTGACAACAGAGATGATCACTGTGGACCTCCTCCACAGACCTGGTCATTACTGATCGGGGAGAGTTGCTCATTAAGAAACAGGTCGACCGTTTCTTGGACTGTTTGTCCAGCTCCAGCATAAACTTCAATTCCAGTTTCACGAAATCCTTCCAATGGTCGGCCACCGATACCGGCAACAATCAGTTTATTAACGTGGTTGGCATTCAGTAATACCACCGGGACGGAGCAGCCCCCCTGAACATGTCCGCCATTTTGCATGGCAACGACCTGTTGAACCTGTTGGTCCTTGATATCAATCAGGGTGTAATAGGCGCACTTGCCGAAATGTCCCGAACGTTGTGCTTCTAGCCCGGCATCTGAATCTGCCGGAATTGCCAGCCTTATCGCGCCGTTCTCAGGGGCGGAAACAGTTTCTTCCGGGACTTCCTCGGTTGTTTGCTGTGCGGGTTCCTGGGGAATGCGGGACAGAACCTCTTCAATAGTTCCTTCAGTATGCTCGTGGTAACTAATGTTTGCTTTATCCAGAACTTCCGCAGCTTTTGGACCAACGTGGCCGGTATAGAGAACATTAACTTTATATTCCGCCAATAGTTGTGATGCGCCAGTGCCAGCACCGTTGTCGGCTTCAATGCCCTCGGTATTATCGTGGGCGTAAACCTCTCCGGTTGAGCTGTTAGCAATCAAAAAATAAGCGGCGCGACCAAATCGAGGATCAACTTCAGATTGTAGGGATGCTTCTTTGGCGGTAATTGCAATAATCATAGTGGGTCTAACTCCATTGTTAAATTGATAGTACCTACTCAGCAAAACCGGGACTGTCCCCGCATGGGGGCTGTCCCAGGTGTTTGCGGTGCGAAACACCGCAGTTTCTTGAGCCGTAAACTCTTAGTTGTTTGTATTCCGACCTGTACCTGATCCAGAAATGGCTTTTTACCACAGGGATTGTAAGGATTATAGCAAATTATCAGGATGGGGTTTTGCTCACAATCCGCTAGATTTTCTACCCTACTCTCTACAAAATGGAAGGTGGTATTGAACCTTTGGGAATTTTTTTATCTACGATATATCCCTTGTCCGCGACCCATCCCCTGACCACGTCCGGCTCCACGACCTGTCCCCATACCACGGCCCATCCCTTGACCACGTCCAGCACCCATTCCCATGCCACGTCCAGTATCAGGTATGGCACCTGGACATTGAGGGGCTGCAGCGGGATTATCATTCACTACTGGCTGGTTTTCAGTCTGAGCTGAAGTGTTTTGATCAGTCTGGATGATGTTTTGTGGCGTGCCACCCTGTTTCAGCTGATTAACCACATCCTGAACTGTCCCAGTGATATTTTCGTAGTATGGAATGTTGGCTTTTTCCAGTACCTCTGCGGCTTTCGGCCCGACGCTTCCGGTATACAGAGCCTCGACCCCGTATTCTGATAAAGTTTGTGCTGCCCCGGTTCCAGCGCCATTGGAGGCACTGATGCCATCACTGTTGTTGTGGACAGTAACTTCATCTGTTTCTGTATTAACGATCATATAGTAGGCGGCTCGTCCAAATCTTGGATCAATTGCCGACTGTAATGTATTTTCTAGTGCGGTGACTGCTATCAACATATTTTCTACTCCAGTAGGGGCGAACCCGAATGTGCGCCCGGTTGCGTTACTTTGTAGGGGCAGACGTACAGGCCTGCCCCTACAAAGTGACTTAACGTCTTCCTCTGCCGCGTCCTGAACCTTGATTGCGCCCGGCACCAGCACCTAAGCCACGCCCTTGTTGGTTAGCTAATCCCTGGTTTTGACCTAGCCCCAATCCTTGACCTTGTCCAAGACCCTGTCCGCGTCCGGCTCCAACTCCTTGTCCTTGAGCGACTCCCAGACCTCTTCCTGTCATTGCTCCTTGACCTTGCGGTCCTGTTCCATCTCTTCCTGGCATAATTGCCTCCTTTAAGTTGTTTGTTATAAACGTTGGTTGCAGGGGTATTTTAAATACCGGCTGCCGCAACCCGTATGTGCATATGCACAAAACAAGACTAAGCTGGCCGGGGAAATTTGTCAAGCATAAAATGTGCATATGCACAAAACAATTTTAAAGGTTGTTTCTGCTAAAATTTATTGATCTTTAATAACACCTGAATCAGTTCTGCCAATGCCGGAGGGAATAAATCATTCTATCATCAGCAGTTGAGGTCGAACTATATCTTGAATAACTTAAAGGAGGGCATTTTGGAACTCGGCAGATCAAAACTGTGGTTATTGGATTTGCGATAGCTCCTTAGCTGGTTTGTGATTTTGACTTGGACTTTCCTTGCTGGGAAAAGACGGATTTAAAAACATTCAATTTTTGTGATAGACTCTTGGGACTAATCAGTTTCTGTTGGATTTGGGGGGCGATGGAGCAATCTCACCCTTATTAGATAGAGGCTCATACTACGGTGTACCTAGTTAACCTTCGCATACCCCACCTATTTTTTCGTTGCCTGCGAGGTTTGCTAGCCTTTTTGTTTTTCAGTTTTTTCTTTTTCTTGCTGATGACAATCCCAGTTTCAGGAGACAGCCTTTCCACGCCACCTGTCAAAATCGGCGTATTAGCAAAGCGTGGTTCTGCGCAAGCTCTCAGTAAGTGGGGAGCAACTGCTAAGTATCTTACTCAGGCAATTCCAGATCAACAGTTCGAAATCATTCCTCTTGATTTCGAGGGTGTGCATTTGGCGACAATGTCTCACAGCATTGATTTTCTCATTACGAATAGCAGCTACTATGTTTTGTTGGAGTCCGATCGTGGGTTAACCCGGGTTGCTACAATGGTTAATTTGCATGGAGATATCCGGCAAAAGTTTTTTGGTGGGGTTATTTTTACCCGTTCTGATCGTGTAGATATCAATATATTAAAAGATCTTGTAGGGAAGTCTTTCTGGGCTGTCGATAAGGATTCTCTGGGAGGCTGGCTTGCCGCCTGGAGGGAGTTTTATGCACAGGGGATTGAGCCGGATCACGATTTTGGGTTGCTTAAATTTTCCGGTACCCATGATAACGTTGTGATGGCGGTTCTCAATGGCTCAGCGGATGCTGGAACGGTACGCACAGATTCCCTGGAAAGAATGGCGAAAGAAGGGAAAATCGTACTTTCTGACTTTAAGGTGTTAAACAAACAAACCCCCAAGGATACATTTACCTATGCGCTCAGCACTCGCCTTTACCCTGAATGGCCATTTGCTGCACTTCCTCACACATCACCACAATTGGTCAGCGCCGTAGCTCAGGCTTTGCTAGGGATGCCTTCTGATAGCTCGGCAGCTCAAGCAGCGAATATTGCAGGCTGGACAGCGCCACGTGATTATCAACCAGTGTATGATCTTTTAAAGGAGCATCACCTGTCTCTGTATAAGAAGTACATCGGAGATATTTCTTTAACCAGTTATGCTCGTGAACATTGGCTGATAGTGCTGTCTCTCGTTGTTCTCCTTTGCCTCCTTGCCCTGTCTTCAGGATACACAATTTTTTTGAATAGAAAGCTTGAACAGCGGGTGGCCGAGAGGACAAGGGAACTGTTTCAGGAAATGACTGAGCGCAAAGCCGCCGAAGAAAAATTATATCGGGCAGAAAAAATGGAAGCTATCGGTTTAATGGCGAGCGGAGTGGCTCACGATTTGAACAATATCCTTTCTGGAATCGTCAGCTATCCGGAACTTCTTTTGATGCGCTTGCCCGAAGACAGTGACTTGCGCCAGCCAATCAACGTGATCAGAGAATCAGGATTGCGGGCTGCTGAAGTGGTTGACGACCTTTTGACCGTGGCTCGAGGTGCCGCCAAGGTTCAGATTCGGCAAAATATAAATATGCTGGTACAGGAATATCTTCAGTCCCCTGAAGCCGACAAGGTTCGCTCTCTTTATCCTCACGTCTCCATAACATCTAGATCGACATCAGATGCTCTAGCGATTCATTGCTCTCCCATCCATGTCAAAAAATGCATTATGAATCTGGTTCTCAATGCTGCTGAGGCTATTGAGACTTCAGGGAATATTAACCTTCTCACTGAAGTTCGTGAACTGTCAGAGGATCAAGCAGCATCTATTGCGGTGGCAGTCGGCAGATACGTCGTATTGACTGTTTCAGATAATGGACCGGGAATACCGATTGCCGATCAAAAGCATATTTTTGAGCCTTTTTACACAAAGAAGAAAATGGGTCGTAGTGGTACAGGAATTGGGCTTGCGGTTGTGTGGAGCTGTATGCGGGATCATGAAG
>JAOZOH010000007.1 GCA_029933365.1 Desulfuromusa sp.
TGTTGTTTGCCCCAATATTCATGTAACAGCAATGAAAACAGTAGCACTGCTCCACCGATGGTGAGCCGGGTCAGGTTGGCATCACGGTTCCAGATCAGCAGGTTGACAATCAGTCCGGCAGGAACCAGGGCGTTATTCATGATGGCCAAAGTTCCGGCATCCACTTTTGTGGCCCCTTTGTTCCAGAAAAAATAACCGAGACCGGAAGCGATCAACCCAAGATAAAGGAGGATTTCCCATTGCAATGAGGTTGTCGGGAGTTTGGCGGGGTTGCCGAAGAGAAACCAGGTGACGATGGTGACAGCCAGAGCACCCAGGTAGAAATAACCAAAAATGGCTCGCTGTGGTAATTTTAGATTTTCCCGTTGTAGAAGGACCTTATAACCAACCTGGCCGATGGCAAAACAGATATTTGCCCCCTGTACGACGAGAAAACCGGTAAAAATTTCGCTGCCGATTGAACTGTATCGGATAATCGCAGCGCCTAGAACGGCAACCAGAGCAGTGATCAGATATCTGGAGCTGAAACGTCCCTGCATCAGGTCAAAAATTAATGTTACGTAAACCGGGGTCAAAATCGTAAAGATCAGCACTTCCGGCACACTGAGCAACAGAAAAGATTGGTAATAGAAAACATACATGCAGCCCAGCTGGATGGCTCCCAGCGCCATCAGTTTGGCTGCCAGCAGTATTGGCACCCGGCGGATAAAGGGGAGGAAAATCACTGCGGCCAACGCCACCCGGGTGAGAACAGAGAAGTAAGCATCGACCTGGCCGGCCAGGTACACACCGATCAAACTGAACGAAAAAGCCCACAAGATTGTGATTGCAACAAGATAGACCATGGTGTGAACTCCAGGGTTGGTTTAAAAGCTGTAAAGTATATTGGGATGGAATAAAACAGATAATCATCATCTAGTCAACCTCAAAAAGCCTTATGTGGTTTACTAGAGAGTGAAGAGCAAGAAGATACTGGAAAAAACATCGTCCTTCAATAAATTACCTTAAAAATTAACTAGATAGCTTGTTATTGAAGTTGCTGGAGAAAAATCAGGACTTGACATCGGGTGATAGTCTGTTGCATCAAAAGGGCAAATAACCCTGTTCTTAAACGTCAAAGAAGCACTGTGAAATGAATGCAACCTGGAAACCAACGCTCAGTCAACAAAAAAAGCAACGCCGCAATCGTCGTCTGCTCTTGCTCGCAGTCATCCTCATCATTGTCGGGATAGGAGGGTATTATTGCGTTACCGCCTCGCCAACGCCCGAATTGGCTAAAGTCGATAAACCGGCAGAGACTGAAGCGCCAACGGTGCCTCTTAATCAATCTCCCATCGTTAAAGAGAGCCTACAGAATCTTGTCTCTGATCATATTCTAAAACGCACCATTCAACCGGGTGATAACCTGAGTGCAATATTTGACAGTGTAAAAGTAAGTCAGACTGTGATGTTGCAGATTGTGGCGGCAGATGAGTCGCTGTTGGCATTGGACATTCTGCGGCCTGGCAATATCCTGACATTTACCCTGGATGAAGAAACCCGGCAGCTTATGCAGATGGAGCTGTTTATACATCCAGCCCATCAGGTGGTCTATCAGCGAATCGATAACAACAGTTTTGATTATAAAGAGATTATTCTGCAGGGAACCTGGGAACCCCAGTTGCTTGACAGTGACATAGAGGGGAGTTTTTACCAGTCAGCAATCTCGGTCGGGTTGAGTGATCAGGAAACGGGTAATATTACCTATCTATTTAAGAGGAAGGTTAATTTCAGTCGAGATATCAGGGCTGGTGATCACTTTCAAGTGGTGCGTAGCCTGCAGCTGGTTGACGGAAAGCTGACCGGGCAGAGCCATATCGAAGCGGTCCGGATCTTTTCTCGAAAACACCAGTACAGCGCTTTCCTTTTTGAAGACGGTAATTATTATGACGAGAAGGGGGAGAGCCTGGCGCGTGCTTTTCAACGTTATCCTTTCAAGGGGCACTGTCGTATCAGTTCACCATTCAACCTTGCTCGGCTTCACCCCATTACCAAGCGGATCGCACCGCACAAGGGTGTTGATTTTGGTATGCCAGTGGGCACACCAGTCTATTCTACCGGTGATGGGGTGGTCACCCGGGTAAAAAATCATCCCTATGCGGGGAAGTATATTGAGATCAAGCATGATGGCCGTTATCTAACGCGTTATATGCATCTGAGTCGCATTACGGTTAAACGTGGCCAGACAATTAAACGCGGTGAGCGGATTGCCTTGTCAGGTAACACCGGACGATCCACTGGACCCCACCTCCATTATGAAATACACATCAAGGGCCGTGCCGTCAACCCAATCACGGCTAAAATTCCAATGTTGGCCTCCATTCCAAAAAGCAAGTTCAAGTTCTTCAAGCAGCGCGTTGCTGAGCTTGTTTCCCTGATGCAACAACCGCAATTTGATCGGATCGGTTCGTAGTTTCCCTCCACTTCCGTTCTGGCAGCAAAACCAGCTATAAGCATCTTGTCAAAATCATGTCTTTTTATTGTTCCAATATTGAATCAGTTAGATTTGATTAGTATTTTTTCACAATAAATACTTTAATTTCAATATGTTATGAAGTTTTGAAGCCTCTTGGCACAGTTCTCGCCTATGAACATCTCCGAGTACAGATCAGAAATTACCGGAGGTGTGGATGCGACATCCAGTTCAGATTGTAAAATATATCGGGGTATTGTTGTTTTTGCTGCTTTTCTTTATGAGCGTGACGATGACCGTTCAGGCGGCAGAACCCATCACTCTCCTCACTATGCAGAAGCAGGAAAACCCGGGTTTTACCCGGATAACCCTCGAGTTTTCTACCTTGCCAAAATTCACTATGGAAGACTCCGGGCAACGGGTTGATCTGCTGTTGAACAATGTTCAGCTATCCCCCAAATTGCATAACCTTCCGGAAGATGAAAAGGTTGTCAAGGTTCTGCTAGCTGAAAAGAAGCAGGAACTGATGGTCTCAATTCTGCTGCGGCGTCCCCCAAAGCAGGTGGTCACAGAGTCAAAACAAAGCCCGCCTCGGGTGATTGTGGATGTTTACTGGGACGTTGATGAGGTTGCCCGGCCTGCCGTCGCTTTCAAGATTTCTGATATGCCACCACGCAAAGCCGGGAGGAGAGCTGCCCGCTTTCAACAGGAATCTCCCTGGAAAGATCATTGGGATAAATTCTTCCGTGACTATCGAACTTACTGGAAATTAGAGCTACCCATCAATTTCACTCTGCCACAATTACCCGCTCTGATTGTGGATGAGAAGAGCCCTCTCTGGCCGTTACAGCAACATGTGAATAAAAATATGTTTCTCAGTTTAATCCAGACGGCCACCGGATTGAGCAATCTGGATCAGCAGCAACTCTACCTGCGGGATTTACTGGTCGCTGAAGCTCAATTACGGACTGATGCTACAGAGGCAGGTATTGCACGGCTGGATAAATTACGCAGAGCAGAGGGAGTAGAGCAAGCCCGTGTCGAATATTTGACAGCTTATGGACAAGCTCTTGATGGTCAACCTCTGGTTGCTCTCCTGACTCTGCAGCAACTTTTGCCAAAACTCGCTGAGAGCCATCCATTGTTGCCGTTTATCCATTTTCTATTCGCAGAAACCGCATTGGCTGCAGGCCAGGATCGTGTCGCTCTTGAGCATTTGCAAATTAAGGGACTGATCTGGTCAGATAGCTTACTTGTGCCACTTGAGATGCGGATTGCCGATGCTCGCGCTGGTCTTGGTGAGCTGGATGAGGCGATTGCTGTCTATCGGGATTTGGTTGAAGAGCCGGGTTTGTTTGATTATTACCGTTTCTCCATCAACCGAGCCGCATTCAGTGCCTTCAGGAACAAGGATTACAAATTTTCTAGCAGCCTCTACCGTCAATTGGTGGAGCCACTAAAAGAAGAATCCGGAGACGATCTCCTGCTGTTTGCGGCGGGGTCTTCTGCTTATGAAGCGGGGGATATGGGGTGGGGAATGATCGGCTTACAAAGAGCAACTCTGGATCGACCTGCTACAGAAGGAGGGGACCGGGGTGAACTGCGGCTGATTGATCATAGGTTGATCAGCGGTGGGGAACTTAAGCTGCTACAGGTTGCAAGTGAATATTTACAGCTTGGGCAACGCTCACAGTTTCGTCCGGTTCGCGAAGAAAGCCGTTTTAAACATGCCCTGGCACTGTTTCTTGCCGGGGAGCATCGAGAAAGTGTCGCTGCGTTGATGCGTTTTCGCAAAGAATTTGGCTCTTCCCCACTGATCCGGGAAGCTGATCAGCTGATTCTGCAACAGTTGCCAACGGTGGTGCATCAATTGTTGGAACAGAAAAATGATCTACAGGCGGTTGTGCTGGCTGAGCAGAACCGCAAACTGCTGCTGCGGAGCGGGTTCCAAAAAGATTTTCTGCGTGATCTGGCAACTTCATTTGAACGCCTTGGGCTCTATGAACGTGCCGGGCGGGTGCTGCTTTATTTATTTGATCGTACCGCTGGAAAACCGGAGCAGCAGGCGATTTATCTGCCGTTGACGCAATCGTATTTAAAGCGTGAAGAGTATCAAAAAGCCGCTGATTATGCTGACCGTTATCTAACAGATTTTCCACAAGGTGAGGATGCTGGAGCCTTATTTGGAATTCTTCTGGATGCTATTGAACGTGAAGGTGATGAGGACAAATTACTGACCTGGTTGAACCGAGAGGATCGACCCAGCAGTCCTGCGCTGGAAATTAGAGCTGCGCACATTTATTGGCGGGTGGGTCAATTGAAATCTGTGGTGCAAAGTCTGGAACGGGTACGACAAGCTGGAAAACTTTTAAAAGTCAAAGAAATGGCACTTTTGGGAGAAGCTTATTACCAATTAAATAAAAATAGTGCCGCCGATAAAATTTTTCGCCAGCTGCATAAAGATCCTGTTTTTGGAGTTCAAGCCCGTTACAGAACAGCACAAATCCTACTTCAGCAGCAGCAGCGCAAGGAGGCACTTAACCTTCTAGACCAGCTGGTCGAAACAGATGGAGATAGTTCTTGGGGAAAGTTGGCTCAGGACTTGCTCATTCAAGAAAAACGTTAGGATTATTAACTCGAGTGTCAGAATTTCAGGTAGGAGTAAATCATGGCAAATATCAGAATCGCTGATCGTACTATTGCCGTTTTACAAAAGAGCCTCGATTTGCGTGCGCAAAAGCAGCAGGTGATTGCTGGCAATATCGCTAATGCTGAAACACCAGGTTATGCGGTCCGCAAATTGAATTTTGAGGATAATTTACGCAGCGCAATCAACACTCCGGTGCTGAAAGGGCAACAAAACAACCCCAAACATTTCCCGATTGGCTCAGGTGGTATTGCTGCAGTGCAGGCCAGTATAACCAAGCAGCCCAGTCAGAACCCTCTAGGCGATGGCAACAGTGTTTCGCTGGATGACGAAATGTTTGATCTGGCAGAAAACCAACTGCTCTATGAAGCTGGTAGCCAGATTTTAAAAAAGAAATTCTCGATGCTTAAATTTGCCGTTAGTGACGGGCGTTAGGAGATTTTATGGACATTTTCACAACGATGAAAATCAGTGCCTCGGCACTAAAAGCTCAGCGGACTAGAATGAATGCCATCAGTTCTAATCTGGCTAATATTGAAACCACACGAACTCCGGATGGAGGTCCTTACCGAAAACGGGAAGTGGTGTTCCAAAGTAGCCAACAGGGATTTGCCGATGCTCTCGATACCCGGATGCGTGACGCAGTACAGGGAGTCAAGGTCTCCCAGATTCAAGCCAGTAGTCTGCCGCCACGGATGGTTTATGACCCGTCTCACCCCGATGCTGACGAGCAAGGTCAGGTCGCTATGCCAAATATCAGTCTGGTGGAAGAAACTGCCGATATGATGTCTGCATCGCGAGCCTACGAGGCAAATGTCACGGTGGTTAAATCGGCGAAACGAATGGCTCTTAAAGCTTTAGAAATAGGACGATGAGGTAAATGATGAGAAGTGTTGCTGATATTACTATGAATGCCCATCTCAAAGGGCTGACGCAGCCGCAAACTGCTCCGGTGCAAAAGATGGGGAATAAGTTTGGCGAGATGTTGAAAACCTCTATTGCCGAAGTTAATCAGGCTCAAATCAGTGCTGACCGTGCTGCTGAGCAGATTGCTGCCGGCGAAACCAAAGACTTGCATGGAGCTATGATTAAATTGGAAGAGGCGGATATCTCCTTGCGGTTGATGGTTCAGGTTCGCAATAAAGCAGTAGAAGCCTACCAAGAAATTATGCGCATGCAGGTGTAATGGCGATGGCGTTGAATAGAGCCACCCGCTGAATTGTTGAAAGTGAAATAACAAAATTTAACGCAATCGATCCCGGAGGAAAATTTCGATGGCTGAAGAAGCAAAAGAGGCTATTGCCGAAAAGAAGAATATGTTGGATGTGATCATGCAATGGTCGTTGGCGCGTAAGTTGAGTTTGATCGGAGCTACGGCAGTGAGTGTTCTCCTGTTCAGTTTGATTATCATGCAGTCTCAGGTGGCAGATTACAGTCTGTTGTTTGCCAATCTGCCGAGTCGGGACGCTGCATCGGTCATTGACTGGCTGAAAGGGCATAAGGTTCCTTATCGTCTCGAAGATGGTGGGCGGGACATCATGATTCCGGCTGATAAGGTCTATGAAGCACGCATCGAACTGGCTGGCTCCGGTTTATCCGAAGGTGGGGTCGGTTTCGAAATTTTTGATAAACAGAGTTTCGGCATGACTGACTTTGCCCAAAAGGTTAATTATCGGCGCGCCCTTCAAGGTGAGCTGATGCGTACCATTACCTCACTGGCACCAGTTGAGGCCGCCCGTATTCACTTGGCATTGCCGGAAAAACGCCTGTTCCGGGAGCAGCAACAAGCGGCAACGGCATCGGTTATCATCAAGCTTTCCTCGGGTCGTTCTCTTAAAGAATCACAATTACAGGGGATTGTGCACCTGGTTGCTGGCAGTGTCGAAGGATTGGATGCTGAGAATGTCACCGTCGTTGATTCCAGTGGTAAAGTTCTATCCAAAAGTAGTTCTGATGAAATGGCCGGGCCGATGACACCGGGGATGTTGAATTATCAGCAGACGGTGGAACGGCGTCTGGAAATCCGTGCTCAGTCATTGCTGGATCGCGCTCTTGGTGCAGGAAACTCTCTGGTTAAAGTCAATGCTGAGGTTGATTTCGATCAACGCGAAAAGGTTGAGGAAGCCCTTGATCCCAAGGGCGCGGTTGTTGTCAGTGAACAGAGCAGCACCGAAGAGGGGGGGAGTCAAACCTCCAGTGGTGTTCCCGGGGTTGTTTCGAACCTGCAAGGTGCCGCTGCAACCACGACGGCTAGTACCCCGGCAACCCGTTCTGATGAAACAGTCAATTATGAGTTGAGCAAGGTGGTCAGTAAGACGGTTCAATCGGTTGGCACCCTGAAAACACTCTCGGTTTCAGTGTTGGTTGCTGATCGGGTCACCCCCGGTGCTGAGGGAGCAGACCCCACCAGTACGCCACGGAGTGCTGAAGAGTTGCAGGGTATTGAGCAGATGGTTCGTTCAGCACTTGGTATCAATGCTCCCCGTGGTGATTTGATTTCGGTTGTTTCGATGCCCTTTGAAAGTGGCTTCAGTGATGAAGCGTTGCCACAACCCTCAATGATCGACAAAATTTATCCCTTTATGCCAATCATTAAGTACAGTTTGCTGGCAATTGCAGCACTGATGGCTTACCTGCTGTTCCTCAAGCCTTTGATGCGAACCTTGCGTGGGGCTTCTGAGCAGACACAACCGATGAAAACAGTTGAAGAACTGGAAGCTGAAATGCGTGGTGAAAATAACACCCCATTGCTCGGTGGTCCCAGTGATCCATTAGCGCAGATCCGCCAGGAAGTGCTGGGTGGTGACATGATGCCGGTACAGGTGGTTAAGAACTGGTTGCGCGAAGAGCCTGCTGAGGGGTAACGGCAGCAAAACAAGGTTGAAGGTATTTAGGCCGAAGGTTTAATAACCAAAAATCTGGTTCCTTCAGTCTAAACAGCTTAAAATTGGAGCGATTTGTGAAAAAAGCGAAACATCTATCAGGAGCAAAAAAAGCGGCATTATTGCTTCTCTGCCTCGGTGAAGAGGCGACGGCAAAGATCTTTGAGACTCTGGATGATGCCGAAGTTCGAGAAATCAGCCGCTGTATGATGGATATTGATCATGTTGATCCGGCGTTGGCGCGGGAAATTCTGGAAGAATTCAAGGAGTCGCGTGAAGGTGATGTCGGGGTTTATATCCGTGGTGATGAATTCGCCAAACACGCCATTCTCGGTGGTGGTGATAATCAGCGTGCGCAGTATCTTCTTGATCAGGTTTCAGCAGGGATCGAGGGGCGGCCGTTGGAGACGATCTCAAAAATGCACCCGCGGATGGTTTCCGGGCTGCTGGAAAACGAACATCCCCAAACCGTTGCTTTGATTTTATCGACCCAGAAAGAAGACCATACCAGCCGAATTTTAGCTGAACTTCCGGACGATATGCGTGGCGATATTATGTATCGGATTGCCAAGATCGATAATGTCTCTCCGGATGTCATCAACCAGATTGAAGAGGCATTACAACGTGAAGTCGGTGTCGTGGTTGGAAAAGATCGCAAACAGGTTGGTGGAATCGACAAGGTGGTCGAAATCCTCGGTAAAATGGATAAAGGGGCCGACCAGGTCATTTTGACCAGTATTGAGGCCGCTGACCCGGATCTGGCAGAGGAAATCCGGCGACGGATGTTCACCTTTGAAGATCTTGCGGCTATTGATGGTCGTGGTATGCAGGCGATTCTCCGCGAAGTCAGTACCGATATGTTGACCTTGGCATTGAAAACAGCTAGTGACCCGATCAAAGATAAAATCTTTGGCAATATCTCCCAGCGGGCTGCTGATATGATCGCAGAAGATCTTGAGGCGATGGGACCACGTAAGCTTTCTGAAGTGGAAGCTATGCAGATGGAGGTTGTTAAAGTTGCACTGAAACTTGAAGAAGAGGGAAGTGTTGTGATTCCAGGAAGGGGCGGCGGTGGCGATGAACTTGTCTAAAATTTATCGTGGTGCTGAAACCAGTGGGATCAAGGAGTTTCAGTTTAGATCTTTCGGTGATGCTGAGCCTGGATCTCCTTTAGAGGTCGACGGATTTGTCAAAAGTTCAGTGGGGGTAACTCCGGGGGTGACTGTTTCTACGGGCGCTGCAACGAAAACGCATTCTGCCAATGATGTAGAAGAAGCCTATGCTCGTGGCCGCGAGGAAGGTTTGGATCGTGCTGAGGCCAATCTGGAAACATCGGCACAAGCACTGGCTGCGGCAGCTGAAGATATCAGCCGGTTACGGGGTTCTCTGGTCAGAAACAATAGTCAGGATATGTTGCGCTTGGTGATGGCAGTCTCTGCGCAGATTGTCCGGCGTGAAGTTGCTGCTGATCCCGATATTATTTTATCAATTATTGAAAATGCTTTACAGTCTTCAGTCCGAGCTGATCAATATCGTGTCATGATTAATCCCGCAGATCTTGAAAATGTCACCAAACAAAAACCACTTTTCCTGGCAAGTATCAGCGGTTTAAAAAATCTGAGTATTGAAACCGATACTGCTATTTCCCCTGGTGGTTGCCGGGTGGATTCTGACCTGGGTGATGTCGATGCCACCATTGAAACCCAACTTGAGGCGATTCGACAGGCTTTAAATGCAGCAATTACGGATGTTGAATGATTGATCTTGTTGAACACATCAAGGCGGTCAATCCACTTAAGATCAGTGGCAAGGTGACCCAGATTGTCGGTCTGATTGTCGAAGGCTATTGCCCAACGGCAACGGTTGGCACCCTCTGTCGCCTGATTCCATTGGGGGGTGGGGAACCTGTCCCGGCGGAAGTGGTGGGTTTCCGCGATTCGCGCGCATTATTGATGCCGCTGGGAGAATTGCGCGGTCTTGGACCTGGGAGTTTGATCCAGGTAGTGAGAAACAGTGCCACTTTGCCGGTTGGTGACCACCTTCTTGGTCGGGTTATTGATGCGTTGGGACAACCTCTTGATGAACAACCTCTGGCCACTTGTGAACATGAGTGTCCTCTTTATGCATTACCGGCAAGTCCTATGGCGCGCAAGCCAATTGTTCACCCTCTGGATCTCGGAGTGCGGGCAATCAATGGTCTGTTGACCTGTGGTTCGGGGCAACGGATGGGGATTATGGCAGGTTCAGGCGTGGGTAAAAGTGTGCTGCTGGGAATGATGGCAAAGCATACCCAGGCTGATGTCAACGTGATTGCGCTGATCGGTGAACGAGGAAGGGAAGTTCGTGAATTTATCGAACGCGATCTTGGCCCGGAAGGGCTTGCACGTTCGGTTGTCATTACCGCAACTTCGGATCAATCACCATTGTTACGGATGCGCGGAGCTTTTGTTGCGACAACCATTGCTGAATATTTTTGTGCCCAGGGTAAAGATGTTTTGCTGTTGATGGATTCAGTCACCCGTTTTGCCATGGCGATGCGCGAGGTTGGTCTGGCAATTGGTGAACCACCAACAACCAAGGGCTATACCCCATCGGTCTTTGCCACCTTGCCAAAATTGTTGGAGCGCGCTGGAAGTTTCAAGGGAAAAGGAAGTATCACCGGGCTCTATACTGTGTTGGTTGAAGGTGATGATATGAACGAACCCGTTGCTGATGCGGTCAGATCGATTCTGGACGGGCATATCGTGTTATCGCGCGATCTGGCAGCGCGCAACCATTATCCCTCTATCGATATTCTAAATTCTGCGAGTCGGGTGATGCGCGATATTGTCAGCCCGGAACACCTCCAGTTGAGTGGCCGGGTACGGGAAATTATGGCGACCTACAAGGAAGCGGAAGATCTGATCAATATTGGTGCCTATGTTGAGGGGAGTAACGGTAAAATTGATTACGCTATTTCTCAGATAGAAGAAATCATCGAGTTTCTGCAGCAGGGAATGAATGACGCTGTGGATCTGGATACAACCCTGGATGAATTAACGACATTGCTTCAAGATCGTCGTCAATCTGCAAGGGCGTAAATGGCTGGAAAATTTAAACTACAATCGGTGCTCAATTATCGTCAGTCGTTGGAAGATCAGGCGCAACAGGTTTTAACTGCCAGTCTGCAGCGACAAAATGAGCTTGAAGCGAGTCTGCAACAACAGCAGCACAATCTTCAGCAGTATGACCGTGAGCTAAAGCAACGTCAGGAACAAGGGTTGACGGTCGCAGAAATTGATCTGTACGAATCACAGATCCAGCATTGCCGCCGTTTGATTGAAGATCTGCAGGGACGCTTGCTACAGCTTGAGGGGCGAATTGTTGCAGAACGTACCGAGTTATTGCATGCCGCCCGGGAACGTCAGGTGATGAAAAAGTTAAAAGAGAAGCAGGAGGCTGCGTACCAGCAGGAACTTTCTCGCAAGGAGCGGGTGATGTTGGATGAAATAAGCCTGCGCAATAAAGGGAACAAATCATGATTCTAAAAACGGTATTGGCCGCAATGATGTATTTGCTCTGCTCTGGGTGGGTGTATGCAGCAGATTCTGGGTTGGTCTCCGATAAACAGATTTCATCGGTCGAAGAGCGCCGTATTCTTGTTTCAATCGAAGATGAATACGCAAAAATAAGCGAACGGGAAAGCAAAATTGATACTCGGGAAATGCAACTAAAGACCTTGGAGGCAGAAGTCGATAAGAAGCTCGCAGCCATGCAGCAGCTACGCAATGAATTAGTCAAACTTCTCGATCGTAAGGATAAGACGGAAGGGGAGCGGATTGGGGAACTGAGCAAGATTTACGAAAAGATGAGCCCCCCCAAAGCAGCCGTATTGATCAAAGCACTTGATTATCAACTGGCTGTAGACCTGTTGCTTGGCATTAAGAAAAAAACTGCAGGTAAGATTCTCGACAGTCTTGATGCAGAAACAGCAACAGAATTGAGTAAGGCTTTTACCGAAATACCGGTGAAGGATACATCGGGATATTGATCCCGAAAAAAAACCAAAGGAAGGGAGGTGAAACAGATGCATGCATTATCAATGATAGAGATGGGAGTGCAAACTTCAGATCCTGTTGTCCCAGCAAAAACAGCTGAAAAAAGTGACCAGCAGTTTGGCAAGGTCCTGAATGAAAAACAACAGCCAAGCCAGCGGCATGGAAGTAAGCCCGTCAACAAAAAATCTGGAAAGACGGAAGGCCCAAGGGATAAACAAGTTACTGCCCACAAGTATAAAACTGAAAAGAAGCACGAGACAAATGGGCAAAAAGAGCCTTTGCACGAGGCTGTTGCAGTTAACAGCACTCAATCTAAGGTTGAAGTGAAGCCTGAATTGCAAGTCAAGATTCAGCACACACTTGTTGATCTACTGAAGATTATGGTCAAAGGTGAGCCAAAGGTAACTTCTGAAAGTACCGGCGCTATTGAACCAGTACTGATGGATGTGCCGATGGAGATGGATGAAAGCTCTGAAAGTATTGAAACACTTTTGGTTGATCTGGTTCAGCAACTTGAATCAACAGATCTTCACGGGGAGCAGGTTTTGGCAGGGGTTGACTTGTCGGCATTGGTTGAAGAAGCTCAATCTTTGGATGAAGGTACCGATAAGAATGAACTGCTAGTGCAACTGGTAGCGCAAGTCGAAGCACAGCTCAATCGTGAAACCAGTTCGCTCGAAAACGTCGCCCTGGCTGCTGCAATAATGGCAGAACCGTCGCAGCAGAATGTTGCTCCAGTGGTTACTGAAAATCTGGCGCAGGCTCGACAAGTTTTGCAAAAGGCTCTAGATAGCGTTGTTACCCGGGAATCAGCTGGAGTTGAACCGGCTATTGCAGAGGAAAGCGTTGCAGTCGTCGAGCCGCAGGCTGAAGAAACTCTTTTTGCCTTGGAAGAACCAACTGAAGAGATCGATCCTCGTTTTGCCGGGTTGCTCAAACCAAGGACAGAACAGCGTCCAGTTGTTCAGCAAACTCAGACAGGCAAAGAGCAAGTTGAACTCCATAATGCCAAACAGCAGGCGGATCTGAAGCAAAGTGAATCAGTTGATCAAGTACCAGTAGAGAAAATGGTTGTGCAGGAACAAAGCGAAACAACGGTTCAAAGTTCGGTGGCTACTGCTAAACAGATGCTGGAAGGTTTGACCCATCAAGCAGAACGGCACCTGCAACCACAAGGACATCTACCGGTTCAGGGTATAGAAGCTGCCAAAGCAATGCCACAAACTCCGACCATACACTTGCCAAGTGGACAGCAAGTTACTGAAAGTCAGATTTTTGACCAAGTGGTGACGCAGCTTTCCGGTAGCATTAATGGCGAATCGGGACGCATGGTTCTCCGTTTGCAACCCGCTGAACTTGGTTCGTTGAAACTTGAAATAATGATCGAAGGTGATCGGGTTCGTGCCAATTTCCACGCTCAGAGTCAGCAGGTCCAAGAAGTTCTGGAACGGAATCTTCCACAGTTACGCAATGCTCTGGCCGAGCAGGGACTGAAAATTGATCAGTTCCAGGTCAACGTTGACCAGCGGCAAAAAGGTGGACAATTTGAAAGTCTGGCTCAACAGCAGCAGCATGGTTCTGACAAACAACCAGGCTGGCACCAGCAGACTGAGGAACAGGAAGAACGGAGTATCCCCTTAGCCCACCTGATGCAGAACGGTGGCGGAGGCATCAGTCTCCACGTTTAACAACAATTTAAAGAAAGGAGATTTAAACAATGTCAGCAATTAGTGGAATCGATACGGGTTATACCGCTCCCACAATAGCATCGAGTACGAGTGATGTTTCTATGGGTAAAAACGATTTTCTCTTGTTACTGGTGGCCCAGCTGGAAAATCAAGATCCGATGAATCCACAGGATGCGACGGAGTTTACCTCACAGTTGGCAGAGTTCAGTTCGTTGGAACAATTGGAGAATATGAATAAAAGCTTGGAAGGTCTCGCTGCAATGAGCAGTGAAATGGAACGGATGTCGGCGCTCGGGTTGATCGGGCAGGATGTTGTTGCTCAGACGAATCAGTTTCATTTCAGTGGTGATCCAGTACAATTTGGTTATCGTCTTGAAACCCCAGCAGAGGATGTCAAGCTGTATGTCCTGAGTCAAACAGGATCAACGTTGGCGACTATCTCAGCTCAGGAAACGGATCCAGGAGAATACTTTATCAATTGGAATGGACTTAGCGATCTTGGTATGCCACTGGAACCCGGGGACTATTCGCTGGTGATTAAGGCGGTTGATGACAAGGATAAGATGATCCAGACTGATAGTTTGATCAGGGGTCGAGTCGAAGCCGTTGATATGAGTGGGATGATAACTCAATTGGAAACCAGTTCCGGAACTTTTGCTATGAATAAGATAGAGAAGGCCGGAGCAGCATTATGACCGACCAGATAACTATCATCCCACAACCGGTTACCCCGGCCAGATCACACAGTCCAATCCGGAACAACCAACAAGGATCAACGAGTGGTATTGGCAGTTTTGATCAGTTATTACAGAATAAAATTGAGCAGGGTGGAGTTAAATTTTCCAAACATGCAACCGATCGGATGCAGAGCCGTGGCATTAACTTTAGCTCCAACCAGATGCAGCGGTTGGAATCGGCTGTTTCTCAAGTAAATGCTAAGGGTGGCAGAGAATCTCTGGTCATGCTCGATGACACGGCGCTGGTCGTGAGTGTTAAAAATGATACCGTAGTGACGGTAGTTGATCGGGAACAATTGAAGAATAACGTTTTTACCAATATTGATAGCGCAGTGATTGCCTAACCGAACCGGTCCTCTTTGAGGAGGTTCGCAAGCCGCCGACTGATTGACGTGGCTTACTAACAAGGAGAAATAAAATGGGAGTATCTAGTGCTCTTTATAGTGGAGTCAGTGGACTCAATGCTAATGCGAACGCGATGAGTGTTCTTGGTGATAACCTTGCTAACGCCAATACTGTCGGATTTAAATCAAGTCGGACAATCTTTGGTGATCTGCTTTCCAGCCAGGTCTCTGGCTCTGGCGGTACTTCTCAAGTTGGTCGGGGTGTTGGTCTCTCGACCGTAGATACTATCTTCAGTCAGGGAACCTTTGAAAACACCGAAACCAATACCGATCTGGCGGTCGAAGGGGCTGGTTTTTTTATCGTCAGTGATCCATCAACTGGCAACTCGACCAACAACTATAGCCGAGCCGGAGCATTTCGATTTAATGCAGAAGGATTTCTGGTCAACCCTGAAGGGTTCAACGTTATGGGATACCAGTTGGATGTCGATGGCAATACTGTCGGCGATCTGACCCCGATCTGGGCTAATACCCAATCGTTTACACCCGCAGGGCCGACAGCAAATATTAATTTGAATACCAACCTTGATTCTGATTCTCTGGCAGTAGCTGCGGGTTTTGATCCCCTGGATCCATCAGGGACTTCAAACTATGCGACTTCAATCCAGGTTTTTGACAGTTTGGGCAGTACCCATCTGATGACGACCTATTTTACCAAAACTGCCGATCAGGCATGGGATTGGAATACTGTGGTTGATGGTGGAGAAGTGACCGGTGGCACTTCTGGTGTCCTGGAAATCGTAGGCAATGGATCGCTGGGTTTCGATGCCAGTGGAGATTTAATTACTATCGATGGAACTGATCTTTACACTGTCGCTGGCGATACCAGCAGTGACCCTGTTTTTCCAAGACCTACCGCACTGACAACTGCCGGTACTTTGGATTGGATTAATGGCTCAATTCAAACCCAACAGGTTTCCATTGATATGCAGACCAGTCAATATGCCAGCCCTTCTGTTGTTGTGTCGCAGGAGCAGGACGGTTTTGGTACAGGGACTCTGGTTCAGTTGAGCGTTGATGAATTTGGCAATGTTGTCGGTAATTTTTCTAATGGTACCCCGCGTGAACTGATGCGGATTCCTTTGGCAAAATTTACCAATCCAAGTTCCTTGAACAAGATTGGCAGTAATATGTACGCCCAGAGCAATGGCTCAGGTGCTCCAGTTATCGGTACGGTGGGGTCTGGGGTTGGTAATATCTTTACCAATGCTCTGGAGCTTTCGAATGTTGATATGGCCCAGGAGTTCGTCAAAATGATTACCACCCAGCGCGGGTTCTCGGCCAACTCAAAAACTATTACCACAACTGATGAGATGTTAGCCGAAGTTATTAATCTGAAGCGCTAGCTTCAGCAGGTCAAAATCATGACATGATAAAGAGTGCCGCCCTGATATTCAGTTGCGGCACTCTTTGTTTGTGAAAAGAGTACTTTTTGTATTGTATAACTAGTTGAACTTATTGAACTTAAAAATTGTTGGAATAATTTACTGAAATGGCACGTAACCTGCTAGACAGTTAGCTGATACTAAGTTAGGTCATCTGAAGGTCATAACTTTGGATATTTCTTGTCTAGTGGGATGTTTAATAGTGAATGGCAGGATCAAAGTTTATGCTTGGATAAAAATGGGATAGGAAACAGATATGGATCTCGCAACAATTATCGGTTTACTGGCAGCTTTTGGGTTGATGCTCTCTGCTATCTTGCAGGGTGGCTCCCTGATGATCTTTATCGATATTGCTTCGCTAATTATCGTTATTGGCGGAACGATTGGTACCGTTCTGGTGCACTTTCCCTTTGGAGATATTCTCGGTGCTTTCAATGTTGCCCGTAAAGCTTTTTTTCATAAAGCCCACTCTCCCATCGATACGATTGAAAAATTGATTACCTACGCTGGAAAGGCGCGCAAGGAAGGGATTCTGTCATTACAAGCGGTGATGGGTGAGATTGATGATGAGTTTTTTCTTAAAGGGTTGCAGATGGCAGTTGATGGCCAGGAGCCAGAAGCCCTTAAAGATATGTTGGAAAAAGAAATTGAATATGTCGTTGAGCGGCACGATAAGGGGGCAGATATTTTTGCCACAATCGCCAATTACTCTCCGGCGATGGGGATGATTGGTACCTTGATCGGTCTGGTGCAGATGCTGCAGAATATGAGTGACCCTTCTTCTATCGGCCCGGCGATGGCTGTGGCGTTGTTGACGACCTTTTACGGTGCAGTTATTGCCAATATCATCGCTAACCCGATTGCTGGAAAGTTGAAGATTCGTTCAGCCAGTGAAGTGTTAAACAAAACTCTGGTAACCGAGGGGATGAAGGCAATTTTGGAAGGTGAAAATCCACGCTTGATGGAACAACGACTGCACGCTTTTGTTTCACCAAAAGAGCGCCAGAGTAACTTCGGGTAGAGGGGCTGACGATGAAAAAAAAGTGTCCACCAGCTGGAGCGCCCATGTGGATAGTCACCTTCAGTGATCTGGTGACTCTGCTGCTGACATTTTTTGTTCTGTTGTTGTCGATGGCCAATATGGATGAACAAAAATTTCAACAAGCTAGCGATTCTCTGGCGGGCGCATTCGGGATTATGGGTAGCAGTGATAAAACAGAAATTACTCAGCCTAAGATCGTTACTTTTTCACCGGTGAATGATGATTTTACTTCGCAGGTCTATCGTCGGTTGAGAACTAAATTACGTGAATTAAAGTTGAACAAAAAAATCAAGCTGGTTAAGGATCGTGGTGCGGTGGTGCTACGGATAGATGAAGCGGTGTTGTTCAAAGCTGGTCAGAGGTACCTGCAGCCCGAAGCGGAACCTATTTTGCGAAAAGTGGCTGAACTGGTTCGCCCATTACCACTGAATTTGAAAATTGAAGGGCATACCGATGATCTTGGCGATGAAATGAAAAATTGGGATCTCTCCGTGAACCGTGCAGTTGTTGTATTACGTTTCCTGGCAACTAACCAGCTGGTGCCACTGAGTCGTATGTCGGCAACTGGCTATGGTTCACAAAAACCACTGTTTCCCAATGCTAGTGAACGTGAACGAGCGTTGAACCGGCGGGTTGAATTTGTCTTGGAAAGTCAGGGTGACCCGGATCAAGAGCTTCCCTATCTGTTGGATGCGAAGGATCAATCTCCATTCTGAGGGGACAAAAGATTTTAGTAATGAAAGAGGAAGGATAAATTAATGGCAAAAAAAGAAGCAGCTGATCAGCCTGAAGAAGAAGGCGGTGGATCAAAAAAGAAGCTTATTATCATTGCTGTCGTTCTGGTTCTGTTGATTGGTGGCGGAATCGGCGCTTATATGTTCCTGGGCGGAGAAAAAGAGGAGAAAATTTCCCCAGAGGAAGAGCAGGCAGCGTTAGAATTGCAGGCCAAACAGGTCGGCCCGATGGTCAATATTGACAGCTTCATTGTCAATATTGCGGATGATCAGGAGAGCCGTTATCTGAAAGCTGCTATCACCATTGAAGTTGATGGTGAAGAAGCCTCAATGGAACTCAATCAACGGATGCCACAGCTTAAGGATTCGATTTTACTGTTAATCGGTAATAAGACTTTTGACGAGTTAAATGATTTGCAGGGAAAAATTCAATTGCGGGCGGAATTAATTAATAAAATCAACAGTATTCTGCTTAAAGGTAAGGTCAAGCGAATCTATTTTACCGATTTTGTTGTCCAATAGTCGATAGCTTAACCATTAATTATTCATGAGTGCATCAACAAAAGGTTCCGGCGTGGAAAAGATACTCAGCAAAGAAGAGATTTCTGACCTTTTATCAGCAGTCAGACACGGTGATGTCGACATTGAATCAGTTGGCTCGGAATCTGCTTCAGAATCAGCGACGAGCGGATCTTCTGCGGCAGAAACCTGTAATTTATTTAAAGCAGATGGTACCGCAGGATGGAAACTCAAAAATTTTGATCTGATCCTCGACAGTTTTGCCCGGAATTATGCTCTATCACTTTCGACTCGGTTTCAGCGTGCTGCACACATTAAATTGGAAGCGATGGAGTCGATGTCTTTTGATGCTCTGCTGCAGCGGTTGTCGGGGCGCGGAGCAATCGGCGTGTTGCAGTTAGAGCCTCTTACGGGTGGTGGTTTGCTGGTTTTTGATGAACAACTCTCTTTCTCATTGGTTGAGATGGTTCTCGGTGGAAACTCCGATGATCAGACTCTGATACCGAGCCGAGAAATGAGCGCTATTGAGCTGAATGTTATTCGAGACGTTATAAATTCGAGCTGCCCCGAGCTGAATAAAGGTTTTTTTCAGTTACAGGAAATAGAAGCCTCTCTCGTTGAAGTTGTCAGCAATTTGCGGCTGTTGAATTTTGTTACTCCCGAAGTTGGTGTTGTTGCAGCGCGATTCAAGGTTGTTATCGAAAGTCTTGAGGGGGATATCACTCTGGTTATTCCCCATTCCGCTTTAGAACCACTGCAGAAGAAACAGCAGATTAAAGCTGTACCGACCAGCGCGGTAAAAAATAGTAAATGGCAATCGCTGGTCTGCGATGAGCTGGATTCTATGGAAGTCGAACTTGAAGCACAGCTGGCAACGTTGTCGTTGCGGGTTCGGGATATCCTGAATTTTCAGGTCGGGGATGTAATTGACCTTGGTTGTAAGCCAGATACCCCGCTGAAAGTTTTGATTGAAAAACGCCCGAAGTTTCTCGGTATGGCCGGGGTTCAGGGCACTAAAAAGGCAATTCGTGTTATGGGGCGGGTTCCCAACGGAGGATAGATGATGAGTGATACAAATCTGGAAAATGGACAATCTATTGAAGCCGCAGCTTCCAAGAGTGGTTTTGACGAGCGCGGAATTGATCTGCTGCTTGATATTCCTTTGGAAGTTTCGGTGGAGGTCGGTCGTTCCCGTATTCTGGTTCGCGACCTGTTGCAGTTACAGGAAGGATCACTGGTTGAGCTTGATAAACTGGCGGGTGAACCCTTAGATCTTTATGTTAATTCACGCCTTATTGCTCGTGGAGAAGCCGTTGTTGTCAATGAAAAATTTGGTCTGCGGCTGACCGATGTGGTCAGCCCCGCAGAGCGAATTGAAAAGCTGGGCTGATTTATGCGTCTGTTAGCATGTTTACTTGTGTTTATTGCGCAGCCTGTTTTTGCTGCCGACACGATAGCTGAGCCCAGTTTGCTTGGCTCTTCCCTGAAAATGGTGGCTGCGTTGGCCGTTGTCATCGGGATTCTGCTGCTGCTTTATGCTGCCAGCCGCAAAGGTCTGAGTGTTTTATCACAGAAAAAAAATGGCTTGATCCAGGTATTGGAAACCCGACCTTTAGGTGGTCGAAAATTTCTTTGTGTGGTTAAAGTTCGTGGAGAAGAGATGCTTCTTGGAATGAGTAACGACCGCATTGAATATTTGAGTAAAGTGCCAGCGGCTGATAAATTTGCGGAAACTTTGCAGCATGTGGAAGGAGAGCAACCATGAAACTGAAGCTTGCTTTTCTGCTGCTGTGCCTGTTCCTCCCTTTTAGCATCTATGCTGCAGGGTTGCCAACAATAACTCTTGGAATCGGGGAAGCTACTGATCCGGGGGAAGTTTCCACTGCCCTGCAAATTCTGGTTGTATTAACCATTCTTTCCGTTGCTCCGGCGATCCTGTTAATGACCACAGGTTTTACCCGGATTGTCATTGTTTTGTCATTCATGCGGCAGGCCCTGGGAACTCAGTCTGCCCCTTCCAATCAAATTGTGATTGGTCTGGCACTGTTTTTGACCTTTTTTATCATGGCACCGGTCTTTAATCAGATTAATGAGCAGGCACTGCAGCCTTACCTGAATAAACAGATCAGCCAGGAAAAAGCCTTAGAAGAAGCATTACAACCCATGCGAAAATTCATGTTTTCCCAGGTTGGGGAGAAAGATCTGCAATTGCTGGTTGATATCTCCAAATCGCCACAACCGGAAAATCAGGCTGATATTTCTATGATGACCCTGATTCCGGCATTTATGCTGTCAGAATTGAAACGCGCCTTTCAAATGGGCTTTCTTCTGTTTGTCCCATTTCTGATGGTTGATATGATTGTTGCTTCGATTCTGATGTCGATGGGGATGATGATGTTGCCGCCGATTATTGTATCACTTCCGTTCAAGATCCTTCTTTTTGTTCTGGTGGATGGTTGGTCACTGGTTATTGGTTCGTTAGTGAAGAGTTTCGGATAGGAAAGGGAGGCTGAAGGCGACTAGGCTGAAGGTATAATGACCTTAACCTCGACACCTACAGCCTACAGCTTATCAACCTAAAGGATTTTTTTATGACTCCTGAGTATGTTGTCAGCATCGGTCGACAGGCAATTGAAACGACGTTGATGTGTGCCGCTCCCATGTTACTTGCAGCGCTGGGTATTGGCCTGGTCATCAGTATTTTTCAGGCAGCTACCCAGATTAACGAACAAACCATGACCTTTATTCCAAAAATTGTTGGGGTTTTTGTAACTCTGCTGATTTTCGCTCCCTGGATTTTGCAAAAAGCAACCACTTTTTTGATCTCAATTTTCAATCAACTGCCGACTATCGGCCCATAATCAGGATCACCACAGATGGGATTACCCGAATTATCTCTCCCTTTAATCCAGGGGTTTCTGATCTGTCTGGCACGGGTGGCAGCCATGTTTGCCGCTATTCCGGTATTCAGTGGCGGGCAGATTCCACCACAACTGCGGCTTGGGGTCGCTGTCCTGTTTGCAATGCTGACTTACCCGGTGGTCAAGGACTTTATTCCAGCACAGACTTTCACCCCTATTGAATTGGGGTTGCTGATTGCCTCTGAAGTGATTCTTGGATTACTCGTCGGTTTTTTAGCACAGTTAGCATTCATGGCAGCTGAATTTGCTGGATCGTTGATTGGCTATCAAATGGGGTTTGCTGCAGCGAATATCTTTGATCCGACCACTCAGTCACAGGTTGCTCTGATTTCCCGGTTTCAGGGGATATTTGCTATTCTGTTATTTCTTTCTCTCAATATTCACCACCTCTTTCTTGAAGCTATTGTCTCCTCTTTTGCAATGTTGCGCCCAGGAAGCTTGACCCTGTCAGGTGGAGCCATTCCAATGATTGTTGAAGTGGCAAACCATTCACTGATTTTAAGTGTTCGACTGGTTGCGCCGATTCTGGCTCTTTTGATTCTATCCACTCTCACCCTTGGCATCATGTCGCGGGTTTTTCCCCAGCTTAATGTGTTCATGATCTCTTTTCCTGTCAATATCGGTATCTCCTTCATCGTCATGGGTCTGACCTTTGGCGTGGTGACAAGTCTTCTTCGCGAAGAATTTTTCTCACTCCCGGAACGGTTCTTGCGTCTCTTCAGTTTTATGTAGGGTTTTTAACTAAAGCTGACAAAACTCTGACACACAAATTCTTACGGTACAACGGAGTAAACTCGGGATTGTCCCCAGGCTCATCGGGGGCTGTCCCAGATGTTTACGGGCTATAAAAATACGGCGGTTCGTGCCGCAAAAGCTTGGGACTGTCCCCATGCGGGGACAGTCCCAGTTTTGCTAATCGCTCGGGAGAAGTGAATAAATGGCTGAAGAATCAGGTCAGGAACGCACCGAAGAAGCCACAGCAAAACGGCGCCAGGATTTTCGTGAAAAAGGGCAGGTGGCTCAAAGTAAAGAGGTGGCTACTGCAGCGTTGTTGACGATGTCGCTGTTGCTCTGGTTTTTTTACGCCCCCCATCTCTGGAGCGATCTGGAAACAATGTACACAGCTTTATTGCGGATGATGGCTGAATTCCAGGCAACCCCACTGGAGGTTGTCAGTCTGGGCTGGGAGATGGGTGTCTTTATGGCAAAGCTTCTCTGGCCGATGTTTTTATTGACCCTGGTGGTTGGTTTTTTCTCCTCATTCCTGCAGGTTGGCCCACTCTTTTCTACCAAGGTTTTTCAACCTGAGCTGAGTAAATTTAATCCGATTAAAGGGATGGCTAAATTTGTTTCCAAGCGGTCCGCAGTCGAACTGATTAAGTCTCTGGCTAAAATATCCCTCATCGGTTTTGTGGCCTATAAAACGGTCGCCAATGAATTTGATACAGCTCTCACTCTGTCGCTGCTTGATTTAAACCAGACGCTACTTTTTCTTGGGCAGGTGGCCTTTCTGGTTATAGGAAAAACTTGTGGAATCATGATCGCTCTGGCGGCGATTGATTTTGCTTTTTCCCGCTATGAGATGGAGCAGAAGATGAGGATGACCAAACAGGAAGTGAAGGAAGAGTTCAAAGAGACCGAAGGGGATCCGCAACTTAAAGCCCGGGTGCGGTCGGTACAGCAGCAGATGGCACGTAAGCGAATGATGGCAGAGGTTCCCAATGCAGATGTCATTGTCACCAATCCAACCCACTTATCAGTAGCGATTTCCTATCAACGCAGTGAAATGGATGCCCCAAGAATTGTTGCAAAGGGTGCAGACCATCTGGCCTTTCGGATTCGCGAAATTGCTCGTGAACATCAGGTTCCGATCATTGAGAATAAGCCGGTGGCACGAGCCTTGTATAAGCAAGAGGTGGGAGAAGAAATTCCCGAAGAAATGTTTACTGCCGTGGCCGAGTTGCTGGCCTACGTTTATGGCTTAAAAAAGAGCTAACCAGGTGAAATTAAAAGATTAAATGTTCTTAGAAGGAAAAACTCAGATGGTTGTACAAAGCCAAAAGCTTGACAGCTACTGTCAGAGTTCAGTCTTGATGGAGAAAATATGGCAGCAATAGCTGGAATCATGAACAATCGTTGGCGGGAATCAATCTTGCGAAGTGATGTGTTGGTCGCTTTCGGTCTGGTATTGATTTTGATGTTGATGATTTTACCGGTACCACCGATGTTACTCGACATTTTTTTATCGTTGAATATTACCATTGGTTTGCTGATTCTGATTATCACTCTCTACACGCAGCGGGCGCTTGATTTTGCAATTTTCCCCACTATTTTGCTAATCACAACCCTGTTTCGCCTTTCCCTTAATGTTGCTTCCACCCGGCTTATTCTTTTGCATGGTGACGAGGGCCCGTCAGCTGCCGGGAGTGTGATTCAATCTTTTGGCCAGTTTGTCGTTGGCGGAAATTATGTGGTTGGGGTTGTCATCTTCACGATTCTGGTATTGATTAATTTCATGGTTATTACCAAGGGTGCTGGTCGGGTTGCTGAAGTTGCCGCCCGATTCACCTTGGATGCGATGCCGGGCAAACAGATGGCGATTGATGCTGATCTGAATGCCGGATTGCTCAGTGATGACGAGGCACGCTCGCGGCGTAAGGAGATTTCTGCAGAATCAGATTTTTATGGTGCAATGGATGGTGCCAGTAAGTTTGTCAAGGGGGATGCAATTGCCGGAATCATCATTACTCTGATCAATATTGGTGCAGGTTTTGTCATTGGAGTGATGCAAAAAGGGATGCCGATTGCTGATGCTGCTGCAAACTATACTATCCTGACAGTTGGTGATGGGCTGGTTGGTCAAATTCCCGCCCTGATCATTTCAACCGGGGCCGGTATCATGGTGACCCGAACCGCTGGTGGTGGTGATTTTGGTACCGAGATGAAACGTCAGTTCACGATTCACCCACGTGCACTCTGGGTGGTGTCGGGGATATTACTTGGTTTCGCTTTGATTCCAGGCCTGCCGCAACTGCCATTCTTTTTGCTCTCGGTGCTGGTTGCCGGGATTGCCTGGCGGGTGCAGAAATCTCAGGATCAAGACAGTGAGCAAGGAACTCTCGAGGAAGATCCCGCACCCAAGCTATTGGAAGAAGAAAACTACGAACAGATGCTCTCGGTTGATTTATTGGAGATGGAAGTTGGTTACGGGTTGATTCCGTTGGTCGATACCGCCCAGAACGGAGAATTGTTGCCACGCATCAAGTCAATCCGGCGGCAATTTACTCTGGACATGGGTTTCATTGTCCCACCGGTACATATCAAGGACAACCTGCAACTCAAGCCAAATGAATATGCCATTGTTCTTAAAGGGGTCAAAATTGGTGGTGGGGAGTTGCTTCCCGGCCACTTCCTGGCGATGAACCCTGGCACTGCAACCGAGGTGATCAAGGGCGTTGAGACCGTTGAACCCGCCTTTAATCTGCCTGCTGTCTGGATTTCTGAAGATAAAAAGGAACGTGCCCAAATTTCTGGATATACCGTTGTTGATAACACCACGGTGGTGGCAACTCACCTGAGTGAATTGATTAAAACCCATGGCCATGAACTGCTTGGGCGTCAGGAAACCCAGAACCTGTTGGACAATTTGAGCAATGAATATCCCAAACTGGTAGAAGAGCTGGTTCCAGCTTTACTCAGTCTTGGTGTGGTGATGCGTGTCCTGCAAAATTTACTGCGCGAAGGGGTTTCAATCCGTGATCTTAGAACTATTTTAGAAACTTTGGCTGATTGGGCACCGGTTGTGCAAGACCCTGATCAACTGACCGAACATGTACGTGCCATATTGGCTCGTTCGATCAGCAACAGTTATAGCGATGATGGGCAGGTATTGGAAGTGATGACCTTTGATCGAAAAGTTGAAACCCAGATCCAGGAAGCGCTGCATAGCACGGATCAAGGGGCTTACCTGGCTCTGGAGCCGGGCTTCGCGCAAGCTCTGATCAACAGTTTGACCAAGGCGCTACAGAATGCTGCTGGAGCAAATCCGGTGCTACTTTGTACGCCAACAATCCGACTCCATGTCAAAAGGTTGACCGAACGCTACCTGCCCAGTCTGGCAATTATCTCTCACAACGAGATCGCACCTCATTTGAAGGTGAGATCGATAGGAACGGTGACTGTCGATGTTGGTTAGAAAATTTGAAGCGGAAAATATGGCAACTGCACTCAAGCAGGTGAGACAAACTCTCGGTTCTGAGGCATTGATATTATCGACCCGGACCCTTGGCAAAAAGGGGTTGGGTGTCCTCGGCAAGCAGATCATTGAGGTGACTGCCGCGATAGAATCACCGGCGATGAAAAATGGTTTTCGCAAAGCGGTGCCCAATACAGCACCTAAAACGGCAACCCTTGGGAAGATTCCTGCTGCTTATGGCGGTCGGGTAGAAACCTTGGAAGATGAGCAAGTTTCTCTGTCAAAGGCAGCGACAAGTCAAAATATAGAAGTTAAAGGGAGTCCGCTCGAAGATGAAGTTCGACAACTGCGTTCGCAACTGGAAGCACAGAATGTCAATCAGCTGCAGGCGGAGCTCAACCAGCTCAAGGAACTGATGCAGCAGTTGGCGCAGGCACAACAGGAGAGCCGAGTTGAAGCGGTTTTCAATCCGGAGTCGCAACCGGTTCAACTTCCCCTGAATTCGCATCAGCAACAAGTGGTTCCAATGCCCCAATTAAAGACCCCGGTGGAGCAGTCTCTTGAAGATCTACACGATATTCTGCTAGAGCGGGGTATCGATCGTGAATCGGCTGCAACAATTGCCCGCTTTGCTGCGCCAAAGATGAATGAAAGACAACGCCGTGAGCTCGGTCCATGTCGGGAATTTCTGACCACAACAGTTGCTAAGCTGGTGCAGACAACCGGGCCGCTTTGGTCACCTGGTGATCCGCAGAAACGTATTTCCCTGATTGGCGCAACTGGCGTTGGGAAAACCACCACAATCGCCAAGCTGGCAGCAGAAGCAATCACTCAAAGTGGTGCCCGAGTTGTGTTGGTCACGATTGATACCTACCGGATCGCAGCGGTTGAGCAGTTGAAAGTTTACGGTGAGATTATGGGACTGGCAGTTGAAGTTGTGCTGTCTCCAGAACAGTTGCAGGAAGCTTTCCGCCGTCACCGTGATAAAGATCTTATTCTGGTTGACACTGCTGGGCGTAGCCCACGTGATCAGGCACAGATTGAAGAATTGAACCAATTCCTGGGTACAGGGTCGAAGGTTGAAAATTGTCTGGTGCTGGCAGCGCCAACCGAAGAACGTTTGCAGCAGAAGACTCTGGAATCTTTTAGTTCACTTCCCTTGTCACGATTGATTTTTACCAAAATAGACGAAACCGATCGTTGCGCCGCTCTGATCAATGTGCCGATTCGGAGCAATCTGCCACTGGCCTACCTGACCAATGGTCAACAGGTTCCAGAGGATTTGCTGCGAGCAGAACCAAAAATAGTTGCTGACCTGGTCATGGGGACAGCTGAAGAATTACGGAAGGTAGCAGTATGATGAACGGAACCATAGATCAAGCCGGAACCTTGCGGAACATGCGGGATCAATTGGATGAGACTGCAGCAGAAATACAGATGCCGGCAACCCGGGTTTTGTCAATCACCAGCGGAAAAGGTGGGGTTGGAAAAACGGCTGTTGTTTCAAATATTGCTGTTGCTTTGGCCAAGCAGGGGAAAAAGGTTCTGATTATCGATGCCGACCTTGGGTTGGCAAACATTGATGTGGTTCTTGGTATTTCTCCAGATTATAATCTCAACCATTTTTTTAATGGTGAACGAACTTTGGCAGAGGTGATGGTTGAGGGTCCTCACGGGTTAAAAATCCTTCCCGCTGGATCTGGAGTCCAGCAATACACCCGGCTGGATGGTCAACTGAAGATGCGGCTGATTGATTCACTGGATGCCCTCGAAGAACATTTTGACGTGGTATTGATCGATACCGAAGCGGGGATCTCCGATAACGTCACCTATTTCAATGTCGCTGCCCAAGATATTCTGGTGGTGACGACCCCGGAACCGACCGCTATTACCGATGCCTATGCTTTGATGAAATTACTCTCGACCCAATATCATCAAAAACGTTTTCTGTTGGCGGTTAATTCAGTTCGAGGAGCGGACGAGGGGCTGGATGTGTTTGAGAAGTTGACCATGGTTTCGGGTCGCTATCTGGATATCTTTCTCGACTATCTTGGCTGTATTCCCTTTGATAAAAAAATGCATGAATCGGTGCGTCAACAGCAAGTGATGGTTGATCTCTATCCAGAGCATAAAGTAGCAAAGTCTTTTAATTCCCTGGCGAAAACTTTGCTGGATGCTCCGATTGACAATCAGGCACAGGGAACCCTGCAATTTTTCTGGAAGCAATTTCTCGGAGTCAATACGGAGGCGAGTTGATGACTTTCAGTAACGGCTATGGCCCGCCGGGAGCGGCGGAGCGGGAGAAAATGATTGAATCGCATCTATCTCTGGTCGACTTTCTGGTTGATCGGATGATGACCCAGGTTCCTGCGTTTGTCAGTCGCGACGATATCCGCAGTGCTGCTCTGATGGGATTAATGGATGCATCCAATCGTTTCGATCCACGCCGTGGAGTTCTATTTAAAACATTTGCCGAACGGCGAATACGTGGTGCTGTTTTTGATGAGGTGCGGCGGATGGACTGGTTTTCTAGAACTCTACGCGAAAAGCAGTCGCGGTTAGCTAAAGTGACAGACTCATTGGGAAAACAACTCGGTCGTGCTCCTGAAGATCCGGAACTGGCAGAAGAACTGGACATGAGCCTGGATGATTTCCGTGAATTACAACTTCAGGTCAGCCAGTTGGGGACTATCAGCCTGAATGAAAGCCTGGATAATGACGAAGATTCAGGGAAAACCTTCATCGATAATCTTGTCGACAGCAAACAAGCCAGTGTTCAGGAACGGATGGAAGCTAACGAACTGACCGGGGAATTGGCTGGCTATCTGGAGCAGCTTTCTGAAAAAGAGCGTCTGGTTGTTGCCCTTCTTTATTATGAAGAGTTGTCACAAAAAGAAATTTCTGAAGTTCTTGAACTTTCGGAAGGGCGCATTTCCCAATTGCACAGTCAAGCTTTAGGGAAACTTAAAATTAAGATGAAGCGCAGCATCAACGCTCTGCGCTCGGAGGACTAGAAATGGCTGGCGGACAGCTGCCCCTGTTATTGATCGGGTCGATAGCCCTGTTGGCATTCTTGATCGGATTCTGGCAGCTGCGCATCTTGCGGAAGTTAGGTCGCGAATTGCGTGAAGTTCGGCAACGATTGTTGGAAGTGGAAGTCCAACGAGAGCAGGAACCCAATTTCTCGGAGAGCCTAGGCCGGGTTGAGCGCAAACAAAAGGGAGTTGAAACCCCTCGCAGTAGTGCCGAAAAATATCGTTACGTTGCTGCTCTGGCTCATCAAGGGGTCGACGCGAAAGGGATTGCCGCTGCTTTGCAAATGGCTCCGGTAGAAGTTGAACAACTGCTGCAGCTGGCACAGTTGAAACAGCAGGTTCACGAGCAGTAGGGGCAGATCTCAGGTCTGCCTCCGGAGGTTATTTGTCGGTTAAAGATTCTGAGATATAAGGTCGACAAGCAGATGTCGGTAAAAAGAGGAGAAACAAGATGTCAAGCGGTAAATACTCAGCAATATCAGGAGCGGTTGCACGAATGCAAATGCTTGAAAACATCAGCGAGCATCTCGCATCGGCAAAAGTCCCTGGTTATAAAAAAGGGATGATCGCATTTGAGGCAAGGTTGGGGGAGGCAACTTCGGGAATGGCAACCAAAGGAACCAATTATACCCGGTTGACCGAACAGAAAATCGATTTTACTCCAGGGGAAGTGGAACATAGCGGTGATCCTCTTGATCTCGCAATCAATGGTGATGGTTTTTTTCAGATTCAGCGACCAGACGGTACTTTTGGTTACGCTCGCAAAGGAAATTTTGAACTCAATGGTGAAGGGAAATTGATTGATACAAATGGTTTTCCTGTGATGGGAGCTGAGGGTGGAGAAATTATTCTGCCACAGTCTAATGTTAATATTTCGCTGGATGGCTCAATCTGGGATGGCGATACTCTCGTTGGCCAGGTGGGATTATTCCGTTTTGAAGATACATCAGTACTGCAGCGAGCTGGAGGGGAGATGTTTGCCCCAATCGATAATGCCCAACCGGAAGCACATCCAAACCCGAAAATGTCTCAGCAATACCTTGAAACCTCTAATGTCGATATGATGAAAACAATGACACGGATGACCTCAAATCTGCGGGCCTTTGAAGCAACCCAGAAAGCATTGAAAATTTATAGCGATATGGGTGCCAAAGCCGCAGAAATCGGTTTGGTTCAATAAATATAGCTCAAGGCGAATTACGCCAGGAAAGAAGGAGTCAGATATATGATTAGAGCACTTTGGACCGCAGCGAGCGGGATGCAATCACAACAAGTTAACATGGATGTCATTGCCAACAACCTGGCCAACGTCAACAGTTCTGGTTTTAAAAAGAGCCGCGCTGATTTTCAGGATATCCTCTACCAGACCGCCAAGGCGGCTGGAACTGGCGGAACAGGTGCGGAAGTCCCCACCGGTGTTCAGGTTGGTCTTGGCTCCAGGGTGGCTGCCGTACAGAAAGTGTTTACCACCGGTGATTTTCAGCAGACTGAAAATGAGTTGGATATGGCGATTGAAGGACCCGGGTTTTTTCAAGTGACCCTTCCTGATGGAAGTGATGCTTACACTCGTTCTGGAGCGATGAAAAAAGATAGTACCGGGAGGCTGGTCACCTCTGATGGTTATCCAGTTGTTCCGGAGATCGTGATTCCAGAAGGTTCCACTTCGATCTCGATTGGTAGTGGTGGCACAGTAGATGTTCTTCTGGATGGTGAAAGTAGCTCGACACAAGTGGGAAACATTGAACTGATTCGCTTTGCCAATCCTTCCGGACTGAGCAGTCTGGGACGCAATCTCTACGCAGAAACACCAACAACCGGCACACCATCATCTGGAACTCCAGGGGAAGAAGGTTTTGGAACGCTGTCGCAGGGTTTTCTGGAAGGCTCCAACGTCAACATTATGGAAGAGATGGTTAATATGATTGCCGGGCAACGCGCTTACGAAGTCAATTCCAAAGCGATTAAAACTGCAGATGAAATGTTGCAGATGACCAGTGGACTGGTCAGATAAAGGATAAAAAATGAAATATCTGCTTTGTCTATTGCTGATTTTATTGACTCCGATCATAGTTTATGGGGCAATACAGCAACCTGCTGCCAAAACCAGTCAGCTGATTGATCAACAGGAAATGAAGCAGATTTTTGGTGATTATCTGGCTGAGCAATCGATGTTGTTGCCGCATGTTGACCTCCGTTTTAAGTCGATGAATTTACCCAAACCCTATCAGATCCCGGCGGGGCGGATTACCCATCAAGTGATTCCTGCTAAACCAGGTGTTATCGGCAGCCGGCGAATGACTTTGATGACTCGGGTTGACGGGCAAATCGTCAGTAATCAATCGGTGCGAGTCGAGCTGGAAGCACTGGCTGAAATAGTTGTCTCGGCTGGGGGATTGCGGCGCGGAGATGTGCTTGATAATGAAAATATCGAATTGCGTTATCAGGATATTTCCAGAGTCAAAAATCCGATTTACTCTATTACAGAAATTGTTGGTAAGCGCTTGAAACGTTCAGTACGCCTGGGTGAACCATTACAGAAAAATCAGGTAGAGTTTCCTCCGGTGATTAAGCGAGGCGAGAGGGTGGTCATCCAGGCAAAAAGTCAGGGGTTCATGCTGACTGCCGCAGGGGAAGCAAAGCAGGATGGACGAACTGGTGAGGCGATCAGGGTGCTGAATAGCAACTCCCGTAAGGAAATTCTCTGTCAGGTGGTTGCCCCTGGGCTGGTAAAGGTGGAGTTTTAAAATGGTGAAAAATATATTTTTATTAATTTTGACAGTTCTGCTACTGGGTGCTTGTGCCGGGCCTGCATCAAGGGTCGATTTAAACGATGTTGAACCGATTACCCCGATAATTACTGAACCCGCACCGCCACAGACCGCAGGATCTCTGTGGACTGAAAGCCGCGGTGGCATGTTTGTCGATATGAAGGGGCGTACTGTTGGTGACATTATTACAGTGGTCATCGTCGAAAATGCGAGTGCAAGCAAAGAAGCAACGACAGAAACTGATCGCAAAAGTACCATGTCTGCCGGGATTACAAATCTTCTGGGACTGGAGAAATATATCGGCCAATTGGGCAATGATGCGATCAATAATGCTTCTTTGATTAATGCAACGACAGAGAATGATTTTGAAGGTGGAGGAAAAACCGCGCGTAAGGAAACGTTAACTGCAACCCTGACGACCCAAGTGATTGAAGTTTTACCAAATGGTAATTTGAGAATTGAAGGGAATAAAACCGTTACTGTGAACAACGAGATGCAGATTGTTAAACTCAGCGGAATTGTTCGTTCGGCGGATGTATCACCACGCAATATTGTCGATTCAAAAAATATCCTTAACGCTCGGATTGCCTACGTTGGTGAGGGTGTTATCAGCGATAAACAGCAGCAGGGTTGGCTGGTCCGTGCTTTAGATCAGGTCTGGCCATTTTAGAGGTAAAGACTGATGAAAAACGCCCGTCTACGGCGTTGCTCTCAGTTCGAGTTAACAGCGTACTTTTAGTACGCTTTATTCCTCGGACTTTCGGGCGCCTTGTATCCAGGCATTTTTGATCAGTCTGGACAAAGATAAGGTGAAAATTGATACAGGAGCACCAAAATGAAAGATTTTACCCATAAAATAATTATTGCATTGCTGATTCTCTGGGGAGTTGTCCTTCTCTCTACAGCAGAAGCCTCCCGAATTAAGGAACTGGCTAAGCTGGAGGGGGTGCGTTCCAACCAGTTGATCGGTTATGGTTTGGTGGTCGGTCTCAACGGAACTGGCGATAGTGCCAGTACCCGGTTCACTGTTCAATCGCTGGTCAGTATGATGGAACGCCTTGGTGTGACCGTCAATCCTGCTACAGTTAAGGTCGACAATGTCGCAGCTGTCGTTGTTACTGCCGATCTTCCCCCCTTTGCCCGAACCGGAAATACCATTGATGTCTCGGTCTCTTCGATTGGCGATGCAGAGAATCTGGCTGGTGGCACGTTGTTAATGACCCCGTTAAAGGCAGCAGATGGGAAATATTATGCTGTCGCTCAGGGTTCGATGGTGGTTGGTTCGCTGGCGTTTGGAGGTGAGGCAGCCAAGGTGCAGAAAAATCATCCGACCGCCGCTAGAATCCCGGATGGAGCGTTAGTTGAACGAGAGGTTCCTTTTGTTTTTGGTGAGGGATCTGAGCTGAATTATCGCTTGAAAGATTCTGATTTTACGACGGTTTCGCGAATGAGTGAAGCGGTCAACCAACATTTTGGCGGAACTCCGGCTCGTTCTCTCGATGCTGGATTGATGCAGGTTATCATCCCCGATTCTTATCAGGATAGAGTTGTAGAGTTTGCTGCGGAATTGGAGCATTTGACGGTTATCCCAGATACTCTGGCTCGAATCGTTGTCAATGAAAAAACTGGCACCATCGTTATGGGTGAAGGGGTCAGAATCTCTACCGTCGCCGTTTCTCATGGCAATTTAAATCTGGTGATCAGTGAGCAAACCAACGTTTCGCAACCGAATGCTTTCGCTGAAGGTGAGACTGTGGCAACACCAGAAACTGATATTGGTGTGGTAGAAGAAGCAGGAAATTTGGTTGTATTGGAACAGGGAGTCAGTATTGGTGATGTGGCTGCTGCGCTGAATGCGATTGGTGCAACTCCACGTGATTTGATTGCCATTTTCCAGGCGATTAAAGCTTCTGGGGCACTTTACGCAGATCTGGTGGTATTGTGATGGAGGCACGAATCGATTCCGCACAATTGCTCAGCCAGGCGACAACACAAACACCGAAAGCCCCTAAAGGACGGGATCCGGAAAAGCTGAAAGAGGCAGCTCAGCAGTTTGAAGCAATCTTTATTCAGCAGATGTTTAAAGAAATGCGTAAAACTGTTCCTGACGATGGATTGATTCAGCGTGGTAACGCTGACGATATTTATTCACAGCTACAGGATCTTGAAGCGGCAAAAATTACTGCTCAGCAGGGTGGAATCGGTCTGGCTGAGATGATGATGCAGCAGCTGATGAAGTAGGTTTATCTAAGATCCAGGTTGCAAACGAAACAGGTAGAGACCGCTCAGGACAATCAGTCCGGCGCAGATAAAGAGAGCCGTGAATCCAGCCATTTCGCCGATTACCCCCAGAATTAAGGCCCCGCAAAAGACCCCGGCATCAATCCCACCGGTAAAAATTCCAGTCACTTTACCACGCACGGCATAAGGTTCATCCCGCACAGCCATAGCATTCAGAGCGGGAAACAACAGACCATGGCCAATGCCAAAAATAAATCCGACGGTAAGTAACAACAAGTTACCATGAACCAGCGGAACCAGCAGTAGTCCTACCGCAGCAAGAGACAATCCCCAGGGTATTATCTGATTTTCACCGACTCGATCAGCCATCCGTCCAGCGAGAAACCGTACACCGACGGCGGCGAAAGAATAGGCTACATAGTAGAGTGATATGTAGCTGAGTTCTTGTTTTTGAGCAAACGGAGCGATAAAACTTGCCGTGGCAGCAAGGCCAAAACCGAACAGTAAAGCGAGTCCTCCACAGACCAATTGTTTGCGGGTTTTTAGCAGGGCGAAAAAAGATGGCGAAGGTTGAGCCTCTGCCTGTTGCAGGTGGTGTTTGTCACTAATTGGTAACTGCAACAGTAAAGCTGCACCAGCCAGCCCGGAAGCGATGAGAAAGAAAGCGGGGAAGCCAAAATTCTGTAATATAGGCTCCGCAATCAGTGGACCGATAGCCATGCCGATCAAACCGGAAGTCCCGAACATGCCGATCCCTTCGTTCAGACGGTTGACCGGGATCAGATCAACGATGAAAGTAAATATTGCAGTAAAGCAGATGGCGAGGCCAATGCCGTGAACGATACGGAGGAACAGTAGAAATAGATAATAGTCCGAGAGAGGACCTTTAAGCAGCAGATACAACAGTGGCATGAGAGTCATGACGAGACAGCCGACGGTATAACTGCGCTTGCGACCGAGCCGGTCAATCATTTCAGAAACCCAGGGTCGACAGAGGGCTGAAGCGAGGGCAAATATGCCCATGATAATGCCGATGTCCTGGGGACTACCACCGTGCCCGGTGACAAACAGAGGAAAGAGAAAAAAAGTTGCAAAACTGGCAACCAGGAAAAGATTTGCTAGAAACAGGGCGGCAAATGCCGGGGTATAAAGCATAATTGTTCTCGCAAAAAAAATAGGTAGCTAAATGATTATTGCTGCACCCTGCAAGGCTAGTAGAGCCAAGAATGAATAGCGTAACCCCTTGCCAGTTGTTACCAGCAAGGAAAAGCGAATAAAAGGAGTTTTAAGCATCCCACTGACCAAACAGAGCGGATCACCGACAACCGGTAGCCATGCCAGTAACAGAGACCAGCTTCCGTAGCGGTTAAACCACGATTCAGCCCGCTGTTGTTTTTTTTTATCGATTCTGAGCAATTTTTCTGTCAACCAATCACCACCATAATAACCAATCAAATAATTGGTTTCAGAGCCGAGAGAATTTCCAAGGGTAGCAATTGCAACAGCGGCAATGGGATTGCTGCCTTGCAGAAGCAGAACAACCAAAAACCATTCAGAACCCAGCGGCAGCAGAGTTGAAGCAAAGAAACTGATGAAAAAGAGTGACAAAAGACCATATTCGGTTAAAAGTTCAGGCATGAAGGGGATCATAACAGAGCTGCTGCTGGAAACAAATGGTTGAAAATGCCTTGTGGCGTGACTGGTCAGGGTGTAAATTGTTCGCTTCGTGAATTGATACTGGAAAAGGACGCTGGTTGAATGGATAAAGTACAGGTTTTGGATAAAATTAAAACCCTGCTGGAGATGATCAAGTTTTCCCATACAATTTTTGCCTTTCCATTTGCGTTGATGGGGGTGGTTTTGGCATCGTTGGCGAGTGGCACGGCTCCCAGCATTGGTCAGGTTTTCTGGGTTTGTATGGCAATGGTTGGGGCACGAACCGCAGCGATGGGCTTGAACCGATTAATTGATGCCAAAATAGATGCGGGTAACCCACGAACGGCTGATCGTCATATTCCAGCGGGGAAAGTTTCAATTTTTGAAGCGACACTGTTTATTCTGGCTGCTTTGATCATCTTCTTTTTCGCCGCCTGGATGCTGAACCCACTCTGCTTGAAATTGGCACCGATCGTTGTTGGGTTTTTCGTCCTCTACGCTTATTGCAAGCGCTTTACCCACTTTGCCCATGTGGTTCTGGGTATTTGCCTTGCTGCGGCACCGATTGGGGCCTGGGTGGCGTTACGTGGTGATCTTGGCTGGCCGGTTATCTCCTTGGGGATTGCTGTTCTATTCTGGGTGTCCGGTTTCGATATCTTTTATGCAATGCAGGATTACGATTATGATGTTGAATATGGATTGCACTCGGTTCCGTCAAAATTGGGGAAAGAGAAATCGTTTCAGTTGGCGCGGATTTTCCACGGACTGATGTTGTTATTTCTACTTCTGGTATTGCCGGGGAGTGGGTTGGGCTGGATCTACTTTGCCGGGGTCGTTGTGGTTACCGGATTGCTGGTTTATGAGCATCTGTTAGTCAAACCGGATGACTTGTCAAAACTGGATGCGGCCTTTTTTAATATGAATGGATACATCAGTGTGACGATCTTTGTGTTTACCCTGATTGATGCGTTAATCTGAGTATCGAGAAATATTTTTAACGGAGAGACGCTGAGAAGCGCGGAGTACGCAGAGAAATCTTTAAACCAAAGATAGCCACCAAGTCACCAAGAAAGGCTGTTTAGGGTTTAAAATCAGAAAAAGAGATTTTAATCTTTTGATTGTGTTTTTCCTTGGTGTCTTCGTGCCTTGGTGACAAAAAAGGTTTTGGTTTATTATGAAAAATATCGTTGTTGGCATAACTGGAGCTTCTGGTGCCATCTATGGCTTGCGTCTGATCGAGGAATTGCTGCGTGCTGAAATGCAGGTGACAACGCTGTTGACCAATGCCGGACGGCAGGTACTGGCTTTTGAAACGGGGTTGGAAATCTCGGAAAATCCGCAAGAATGTTTACAACAGCTCAAAAAGTATTTCAACGCAGGTGATAACTTATCACATTATGGGTTGAATAATTTTTTCGCCCCGGTTGCCAGCGGATCGAGTGCACCAGACGCGGTGGTTATCTGCCCCTGCTCCATGGGAACTCTGGGACGGATTGCGGCAGGATTGTCGGACAATCTTCTCGAACGGGTTGCCGATGTCGCATTGAAGGAAAATAAAAAGTTGTTGCTGGTGCCACGTGAAACTCCTTTTAATCAGATTCATCTGGAAAACTTGCTCCGGCTGTCCGAAGCTGGAGCACAGATATTACCGGCGATGCCGGGATTTTATCAGCAACCGGAAACAGTTGCCGATCTGGTTAATTTTGTGGTCGGAAAAGTTTTGGATAGCCTTGATATTGAACACCATTTATTCAAGCGCTGGGGAATAGAAAAATAATATGTTATGTGCACAACGGAGAAAAAATGATAGATGAGATTTTTTCCATTTCAGATGATATCAGGTATGTCGCTATTTATCGAGATGGGCGACTAAAGACCCAATCTAAAGACAACACCGCGGGTGCAAGCAGTTCAGAATCTGATAAATATGAAGAGTTATTGGCTAATCCAATTATGCTTAAGGCCGCATCACAAAGAGGAAACATTGATTGTGGTGGCTTGGATTTCCTATTGGTAAGGTACGGTAACTTTTATCAATTTATCCTGCCTGTTTCATGGGGGCATGTTTCGGTTTGTATTGAAAAGGATGCTGATCCTATTACCATTGGGCTGAAAGTGAAATTACTTTTTAAAGATGATATTGCTCTTGCAAGGTAGAAAATGAATAATTTATTTGAAAGTCTAAAAGATAAAATACGGAACAATCAACGGATCAGTGATGCAGAAGCCCTGGCTTTATTTGAGTCAAATGATCTGCTGGCAATTGGTGGCCTGGCGGCAGAAGTTAATCGGCGCAAGAATGGTGATCGGGTTTACTTCAATGTCAACCGGCATATTAATTACACCAATGTCTGCGTTAACCAGTGTATTTTCTGCGCCTTTTCCAAAGTAGAAGGGGAAGATGACGGTTATACTCTGGCGCTGGATGATATTCGAGAAAAGGCAGAGGAGGCAGTTTCTGCCGGGGCGACAGAGATCCATTCGGTCGGCGGTCTCCACCCTCGCTTACCCTTCAGTTTTTATCTTGATATGCTGCGAACCATCAAGACGGTGTCGCCGCTATTACATATCAAGGCTTTTACCGCAGTAGAAATTGACTATTTTGCTCGTATCAGCAAAACCTCGACACTTGAGGTGATCCATGCTTTACAGGAGGCCGGACTGGGCTCGATGCCGGGTGGTGGAGCAGAGATTTTCGCTAAAGAGGTCCGGGATAAAATCTGCCCGGAAAAAATCTCGGGTGAACGTTGGCTGGAAGTGATCGCGCAGGTGCACAATGCTGGATTAAAGAGTAATGCGACGATGCTGTTTGGTCATCTGGAAAACTATGCTGACCGGGTTGATCATATGCACCGTCTGCGTGAATTGCAAGATCGTACCGGCGGTTTTCAAAGTTTTATTCCGCTGGCTTTTCAACCCGATAATACCCGGGTTCCCGGAGCCAAAGGGGTCGGTGGGGTCGATGCACTGAAAACCTTGGCAATCGGCCGGATCTACCTGGATAACTTCCAGCATGTCAAAGCCTACTGGGTGATGGTGGGGATGAAAATTGCGCAGACGGCACTCTGCTTTGGAGTGAACGATCTGGACGGAACGGTGATTGAAGAACAAATCGGCCACGATGCCGGAGCCGATTCGCCGCAGGTGATTGGTAAAGAGCGGATTATCAATTTGATTCACAAGGCAGGGAAAACACCGGTGGAGCGGGACACCCTATATAATGAGTTGCGAAGGTATGAGCCATGAGGAAAACTCTGGTTGAACAGACATATGCACCTTATTCGGTAGTTTTCCCTAAGTCTCGTGGGGAATTAGTTCAGTTAGAGCTTCAGGAAAAAAGGGGCAAGGCTAAACGTGGACCTTACCTGTTTATTGAAACCTATTGCGTCATGGAAGACTGTGATTGTCGCCAGGTTGTTGTGCAGGTCATCAATGAAAAACAGCGAACCGTCGCGGTCATCGATTTTCCTCTCGATATCGCCAACCCTTTTCTTGGTCCCTGCTTGAATGATTCGGTCAAGCAGTCGCCAGCAGCCGATGATCTTCTGGATATTTTTGTGGAATCCCTGATTGAAATGCCTGATTGGTATCGGGGGATGTGTCAGCGCTATCGAGCCGTACGCAAGAAAATTGATGGAACCCCTTATTGTGGGGAACGTTTTCCTAGTAAAAAGAATTTACAGTATCTTCATGCTGTTTCAGCTGATGAAGAGATTTCTGGCGATGCTTTTCACGCGGTTTTGGAAGGCCTACTGTCCAGCGACAAAGGTAAACAAAGAAAAAGGTCGCGGGCTACAAACGATCGTCAGTATCAGCTATTTGGTGAAGAAGAACTGTTGGACAATGGCGGAATTGTCGGATTAGTCAACTTCTACCAGGGACAGGGTACTGACCAGTTTGCTAGGGCTCAGCTTGGGGAAAAGCACCTGCGCCCATTGTTGCAGGAAGATCGAAGTGCTGAGGAGTTGGTTACATATCTGGTTGAACTCTATAGTGCTAAGGATGATGAAAAACTTGATGATGCTCTGTTGTTGCTGGCCGAGGTTATGGATATTCTGCGTACTGATCTGGAGCGCCGTCGGCCGCTAGCCAATGTGAAAATGGAATTATGGCAGACAACTTTGGCTCAGCAGGTTTTCAACATTGATGTTGATCCGGAGCTGGGAGCCGAAATTACTCGGATATTGTTAAATGCGCGAATAGATATTCTGCCGCAGCTACATCAGGCCAATACCTCCAGAATGTTTGAGATGGCACCGGGTGAAGGTTATCCTGATGTCGCACCGGAGCTTGCAATCGGGGATCTGTTGGCGGAAATGGATGAGCTGGGAGTGAACTCCGCCTTTGAGATGGTTGATGCCCTGTTGCAGATGATGGCCATCGGTAATCCAGAAGTTCAGCTTGTCATGTGCGAGCAGATGTTCTATTCGGACAGTACTACGGCCCGGGAAACGGCGGCGCTGATGCTGTTTCATCCACATGAGGAGGTGCGCGAGCAGGTCGCCGATTTTCTTGCCGGGGCAGAGGGTGAGTTTTTTACCCCGGTCATGCTGCGGCGTTTGATAGTCTCCCGCAACTGGTTCCCAGAGGTTCTGCGGAAGAAACTGGATCAGGCTATTGCTCATGCACGACGTGCCCGGATCGATTGCGCCCCGCTGAACAAACCGGTCAAGATTAAGGCATACGCCTCAACGGTTGACGGTGCCAATGCACAGTCGTTGCAGATTGTGATTCCCCGTAAGCGTGGCTATCTGAGTTGTTCAACCATGCCGAAAAAAGGTTCCGGTATGGCCGACGCATTTTTACTGGAGCTTGAGAACAAAAGGCATTTGCAGGAGTTCCTGGAAATGCTGAAGTTTGAAGCCGGCGGGCTTGAAGTCAGTATAGATTATATCGACGAACGGATTTGTCAGGTTCTGGCCGATGGTGTCCGTAACGGAAAGGTGCCAAACCATTGGTTGGTGGCTATTGCTGAAGAGCTTGGTCGCGATCAATGGAAGGCGGTTCCCCTCGATGTTGCGGGTGAATTGGAACGTCTGAACGGCCAACGGCAGAAACAAGGGACTTCGATTCTTGCCGCAAAATCTCATCAAAAAGCTCTGCGGGCATCCTCGGATTGGCCGAAAGATCAGATCTTTGCTACTAGCTGGTTAGAAGATGACAGTGTGGTTGATGAAAAGCTTAATCAGTTATTCCAGAGGGTGGAATATGGCGATCTCCAGGTGCCGATTGATCTGATTATCAATGAAATTTTGGAACCACGCCGGCCCGAATGGCTGGAACGTCTGATTTTGACAACGGCCTGGCTTAAAGCAGCAAAGAAGCCGCCAGTTTCCTGGGAGCAGATGTGTCATGTCGCCGTGGCTGTCGCTGATGTTGACACGCCGCTGAAACAGATTCCATTGATGTGGACCATTGCGGAGCACACGGTCGGAGCCTACCTGAGTCGTTTGGATGACAGTCCCGAGGCATAGTTAGACGAGTTAAGGGTATATTGATTTGTAGGGGCGCTTTGCATGCGCCCATGATTTCTTGAAGTAACGAGGGCGCATTGCATGCGCCCCTACGAGGTTTATGGATATTTACACAAAGATTGAGAAGAATATTGCCAACGGTCAGAGCATTGATCGTGCTCAGGCTTTATGGTTGCTAACCGAGGCCGATCTGCTCAAAGTAGGTCATTTAGCTGATGAAATCCGGCAGAAGAAGCATCCCGAAAACCGGGTGACTTTTGTTGTTGATCGGAACGTCAATTACAGCAACGTCTGCGAATCGCAATGTAAATTCTGCGCATTCTACCGCTCCAGCGATGATGATGACGCTTATCTTCTCGATTATGAGATGATCTTTGCCAAGGTGCAGGAGTTGGTTGACAATGATGGCACGCAACTGCTGATGCAGGGAGGATTGCATCCAACTCTTAAAATTGATTGGTTTGAAAATCTGTTCCGGCAGTTGAGCGAGCGTTTTCCGCAGGTACAAATCCATTCGTTGTCTCCAGCAGAAGTGATTCAAATCGCCAAGCTTTCTGACCTGACCATGGAAGAATGTTTACAGCGTCTCCAGGCAGCAGGGCTGGCTTCGGTACCCGGTGGTGGAGCTGAAATTCTGGTTGATCGGGTTCGGCAGGAAATTTCCCCGAATAAGATCGGTTGGAAAAAGTGGGCTTGGGTGATGGAAGAAGCACACAAGCTCGGAATGCGTACCACTGCGACGATGATGTTTGGCAGTACTGAAAAACCTGAAGATATTATTGAGCACTTGTTCCGGATTCGTGAGATTCAGGAGCGTACGGGCGGTTTTACCGCTTTCATTCCTTGGTCATTCCAGCCTGATAATACCGAGCTTGGCGGGGAATCGGCCAGCGGAATTGAATATCTCAAGGTTCTGGCAGTATCCCGGATTGTTCTTGATAATATTGAGAATATTCAGGCCAGTTGGGTGACCCAAGGGGCACGGATGGCGCAGGTCGCCCTATTTTTTGGCGGTAATGATCTGGGTGGGACAATGCTGGAAGAGAATGTTGTCGCCGCTGCTGGTTGTTCATTTCGGATGTCACAAGATGAGATTGTCGAGCTGGTAAGGGGTGCCGGATTTATCCCTGCCCGCCGGACAACCGAATACAAAGTTCTGAAGGAATATTTATGATGCTTCCTTTTCGTAAAAACATTGCAGAAATGACAGCTTATGTTCCCGGTTTTCAGCCTGAGGAATCAGGTTGGATCAAGTTGAATACCAATGAAAACCCTTATCCTCCATCACCTCGAGTGATCGAAGCGATTACTGCAGAAATGGCTCACGGTGGAGAAAATCTGCGTAAATATCCTGATGCTGGGAGCAGAGAGGCAAGACGGGTTGCTGCAGAATTGTATGGAGTGGATCCCTCTTGGGTGATTATGGCAAACGGTTCGGATGAGCTGCTCAATAACCTGATTCGTGCTTTTGCCGATGCAGGGGATGAGATCGGCTATGTCCATCCTTCCTATTCCTATTATGCAACATTGGCTGAAATTCAAGGGGCGAAGATTCGAACTTTTGGATTGACCGATGATTTTCAGATTGCCGATTTCCCGGAGCGTTATGAAGGGAAAATTTTCTTTCTCACCAGCCCCAATGCCCCTCTCGGTTGTGGTTTTGACAATGCCCATATCGCAGAGCTGGCAGAGCGGTGCGATGGGGTATTGGTAGTGGATGAAGCATATGTCGATTTTACCGATATCTCAGCGATGGAGTTGGTGAAGAAATACGAGAACATTGTTGTTACTCGAACTTTTTCAAAGAGTTATTCCCTTGCCGGGATGCGGTTGGGACTGGCGGTGGCGCGTCCTGAAGTGATTGCTGCTCTCGATAAAATTCGTGATCATTATCACCTTGACCGGTTGGCACTGGTTGCAGCTACTGCTGCATTGCAAGATCAGGCCTATTTGCAAGCAACGGTCGCTAGAATCTGTGCAACCCGGGATTGGTTCAGCGCTGAATTGCGTAAACTTGGCTATCGAGTCAAGCCATCACAGACAAATTATATTTTTGCTGAAACTTCCGCTGGCGGTGGGAAGAAGATCTACGATACTTTGTTCGCCGAGAAAATCTTGGTACGCTACTTTTCTGATCCGCTTCTCAGTCATGGAGTTCGTATTTCGATTGGTACTCGTGAAGAGATGGAAAAAACTTTGGCGGTTTTGAGTGAGCTTAGCTGATCTCCCCTCTCATCCTGTCGGCTACGTGCAGAATTTGTTGACATGGTACGGCCAGTCTGGGCGTGACCTGCCGTGGCGGAATACCCGTGATCCCTACCGGATCTGGCTGTCGGAGATTATGTTACAGCAGACAACGGTAACAGCAGTTATCGATTACTATCAGCGTTTTCTGGCAAAAATTCCAACGGTCGAATCTCTGGCTGCTGTGCAACTGGAAGATATCATCGATCTCTGGGCCGGATTAGGTTACTACTCGCGTGCAAGAAACCTGCATGCTGCAGCAAAGATTGTTGTTGAACAGTACGATGGTCGTTTTCCCGAGAGAGTTGAGTCGTTGCAGAAACTGCCGGGGGTGGGGCGCTCGACCGCCGGAGCGATTTCTGCGCTGGCATTTGACCAGCGGGCTTCCATTCTGGATGGCAATGTCCGGCGGGTACTCTGTCGCTTGTTCGCTCTGCAGGAACCGCCCCGATCAGCCGCTGCTGAAAAACAACTCTGGCATTGGTCTGAGCAGATAACTCCTTTCGAGAACGTTCATGACTATACCCAAGCAATTATGGACCTGGGTGCGCTGGTCTGTGTACCGCGTAAGCCACTTTGTGAACAATGTCCTTTAAGTGAGCTTTGTCAGGCACATAAGTTGGGGTTGGAGCAGCAGCTGCCGCTGAAACAGGTGGCAAAGCCGATTCCGACCCGCCATGAAGTGGTACTGTTGATCGATCATCACGGCTACTATCTGGTGAGGCGTCGAATGGTCGAAGGTTTTCTTGGTGGAATGTGGGAGTTCCCCGCGCTGGGTTGGCAGGACAATGAAAATCGAGCAGATAAATTAGCGCTATTGCTAACCGATTTTGGTTTGTCTGGCGAAGCCGAATCCCTTGGTCGAATTCATCATGTTTACAGCCACTTCCGCCTAGCGGCTGATGTCTATCAAATCCAGATTGACGATTTACCTTGTGTTGCTGAAGGGGAAAACAGCTGGTTTTCTCTGCATGAGTTAGAAAATACTGCTTTGCACGGTGCCCATAAAAAAGTTCTGAAGAAACTGACTGGAGTTTAAATGTCCTTACCCCCGATTATAACCACAACCGAACAGATTAAAGAATTTGCTGCTGAGCTGGAAAAATATGCGGTGATTGCTGTCGATCTGGAAGCGGACTCGATGCATAATTACCAGGAAAAGGTCTGTCTGCTACAGTTTTCCACACCCGATACCACAGTTCTTATTGATCCTCTGGTGGGAGCAGATCTGAATGTATTGAAACCGGTGTTGGCCAATCCGCAGATTCGTAAAATTTTTCACGCCGCAGATTATGATATTCGTAGTCTGGCACGTGATTTTGACATCCAGATCAATGGCCTGTTTGACACCATGATATCCAGTCAATTTTTGGGAGAGGCGCGTTTTGGGTTGGCAGACGTGCTGCGAAAATATTTTGCGGTCGAACTGGATAAACAATATCAGCGGGCCGATTGGTCAAAAAGACCACTTTCTGAAGCGATGATTCGTTACGCGGCTGAAGATACCAGTCATCTTCATGCCCTGGTTGCTGAATTAGAACCACAGTTGCGTGAAAAAGGCCGACTTGAATGGGTGCAGGAGGAATTTGCACTGATGGAACAGGTCCGCTTTGCCGATCATAGCGGGCCGCAGTTTTTACGCTTCAAGGGAGCTGGAACTCTCCGGCCGCGGCAACTGGCTGCCCTGGAAAATCTACTACAATGGCGTGATGTTGAGGCACAGCGGCGGAACTGTCCACACTATATGGTTATTGCCAACAAAACCTTGTTAACGCTGGCTAGTGAGATGCCACGGGGACATGGTCAGTTGACGAATATCAGCGGGATATCATCACGGTTGATTGAACGTTATGGAAAAAAAATCCTGCTTGCAGTGGCTACGGCAGTTGATCTTGCCGAGGCGGAACTCCCTGCTTATCCACGGGCAGAGCGCCGGGCAAAGGACCCGCAAATTGAGAAGCGGATGATTCGCTTGAAGGAGTGGCGTAAACAGGTGTCTGCTGATCTTGAGCTAGATCCGGGAGTGTTGATCAATAATACTCTGCTTGAAGAATTGTCGCGTAAAAATCCAAACACGGATCAGGATCTAGCTGGAATTAATTTACTGAAAAACTGGCAGAGAAAAGTTCTTGGTGAGGGAATTTTGCAGACGCTGAATTGATCAGGGTAAGGTAAATCAAAAACTTTAATGCAGAGGCGGAGAGAAGGACAGAAATCGAATCAAGTTCATACAACCAATTTGCCACCAAGGCACCAAGAGCACCAAGAAAAACAAAACTGCTTTATTATTGTTTTAGCCTCCTCCGCAGAATCTGTGGGTAGGCGGCAGTAAAAAATAGAGCATTGCTT
>JAOZOH010000063.1 GCA_029933365.1 Desulfuromusa sp.
CGGATGCCGACACATTGACCGACATGCCGTTTACACAAAATTCTTTACAGGCTCTAGATCAAGAAAACAAACGGGGGATCGTCAGTGTGAAAGATACGGACGATCCCCCGTTTTGCGTAAATTTAGACTCTGAAGTCTTTTCTCGGAACCCTCATAAATCCGCTCAAATAACATCAATCATAATATAACTTGCAGTGGAATTAGGCCAAGAATGGCAACAGATCTACATTTCTTTCGAGAATGAAATCTGGAACGATATCAGATTGTTCCACATCATCTCGCGTAGCCTCACCAGTTAATACCAGAATTGACAGAAAATCATTGTCCTTTCCGGTGCGAATATCAGTATAGAGACGATCACCCATAATCGCTAGCGAGCGTCGATCGAATATCTCCTGGCTACCGTTGGATAATTTATTCAACAATCCCTCAATGAAAGGGCCATTGGGCTTACCAATAACCACAGGCTCAACTCCGGTTGCGTGAATAAGCGGTTGCATCAATGCGCCCAGATCGATATCAAAGCCACCCCCTTTGGTGGGGCACAGGACGTCTGGATGAGTTACAATAAAGGGGACACCAGACTTTATCAACTGGTAGGCCTGATTTAATTTTTCATAGGTTAAAGTCTTATCGTAGCCCATAACGACACACTGAGCGTCTGGTGTCAGAGTGAAACCTGCAGTAGCAAACGCAGCTTCCAATGATGGCGTACCAAGAAGAAAGATCTTCCTGTAATTGGTTTTTTGTTTCAGGTAATCCAGAGTCGCATCACTGGAAGAGTAGATTTCATCCTCAGCAAGAGAAATCCCCATGGAATGCAACTTTTTATAATAATCTGAGCGCCCTTTTGACGAGTTATTGGTGACATACATTTTTTGAATGTTGCACCGATCCAAACCGGATAAGAATTCCAGCGTGAAATCAAAAATGCTCTCTTCCTGATACAAAGTGCCATCGAGGTCTAACAGAAGGCATTTGATAGATTTCAATCTTTGTCTGAATTCTTCACGACTCAACATATCTCAATCCGTTTACTAAGTATCCTGTCATGCATGAACCGTCGCATCTTGCTTGTTATTTTACGTGCCGACTGCGTTGTGTCTTCCGCTGTATAGCTTTAGCTATGCAGCGAAAACCACGCCTTGTTGACACGTAAAATTCCGGCGCAATTTTGCAACATTCCACACATGACAGGACACTGGAAGCTCTTTCTTGGAAAAAACAGCAGAATAGCTCAGCTATCGATAATGAATCCGCTTTTCTACCACAGTAAACTGAATGATGGTAATGACAGCCAAAATAAGAACTAAAACCACGGTTAGCGTCGCTGCATAGCTAGTATCCCAGAAGCTAAACGCATTTTCATAAATATAATACAGGAGGAGAGAACTGGCATTATCCGGCCCTCCCTTGGTCATAATAATCAGATGGTCAACCAGTTTAAAAGAATTGACTACAGCGTTGACCATGACGAACAGCGTAGTGGGCATCAATAAGGGAAAGGTTACCCGGCGGAAGTAGTACCACCCTCCAGAGCCCTCCACGAGTCCCGCCTCCTTGAGCTCAGGAGAAAGTTGCTGTAGAGCCGCCAGATAAAAAACCATAAAAAACCCGGCTTCCTTCCAGATGACCATAATAATGAGACAGAACAGAGCCGTATCCGGATTTCCAAGCCAGTTATGGCTATCCCCGCCAAAAAAGGCAAACACCTGGTCAAAAAGCCCATACTCCGGGGTATAAAAGAAAAGCCAGATATTGGCAACTGCGATCATGGGCAGAACTGTAGGGGTAAAAAAGGACATCCGGACCAAAGAGCGCCCTTTTATTTTACGATTGATCAGCAAAGCCATGCTCAGCGCAAGAGCGATGCTGAAGGGAACCGTGCACATTGAATAGATAAAATTATTGGTCAATACTTTCCAGAAAACATCATCATCCAGAAGATATCTATAGTTGTCTAAACCAATGAATACTTCTGGTCGGGTTACAGTTCCCATTGAGAACAAACTATGGAAAATATTAGAACAAATAGGAAAGTGGGTAAACAGACCAATCATAAAAACTGCCGGCAGGACGAGCAACCAGCCATTAATATGATTCCAGTAGCGCTGTTGAAATCTAAACTTCATAGGTTATTCCTTTTGCCCAGTTCACCACTCGTTTTCCGTCTTCTGCATTAAATAAATGGGTACGCTCTGCTTTCCAAGTAAGCCTCAGTGGATCACCGATCGAAACATCTGCCTTCCCATTAACGGTCAGGGTTATGGACTGATTTCCAGACTCACAGACAATAAGGGTATCAGCTCCCAGATATTCAGTGACAACAACTGAACACTGTATACCTGAATCAGTTGCTATCTCTATGTCCTCAGGTCTGATTCCGAGAAGATATGCATCTGCTGTATTGATTGGAGGTAGCGGAATGGACGGAAGAGCTTCAATCATGGAAGTATCAGGGGTCAGGATGTTCATGGGCGGATTACCAATAAAGCTGCCGGTAAAAGCGGTAGCCGGGTAATTATAGAGTTCATCAGGGGTGCCATGTTGTTCGATCATCCCATCGTTTATCAGGATAATTCTATCTGCAATGGTCATTGCCTCAACCTGATCATGGGTAACATAAACCATGGTCATTTTGAGCCGCTGCTGCAGTAAACGAATTTCTTGGCGCATTTCCTGACGCAATTTGGCATCCAGATTGGAGAGGGGCTCATCCATAAGGCAGACTGAAACTTGCGCCACAATGGCACGACCAAGAGCAACTCGCTGTCTCTGACCGCCTGATAATTGGGCTGGTTTTCGATCTAAAAGAGCGTCCAGTCCAAGCAGCTCAGCAGCATCACCAAGGCGTTTTTTCTGCTCATGCTTGGGAATTTTACGCGCTTTAAGACCAAAGATAATGTTTTCAGCGACACTTAGATGGGGAAATAAGGCGTAATTCTGAAAAACCATTGAGATATTGCGTTTAACAGGAGGCAGGTTGGATACATCGACTCCATCAATATCGACAACTCCAGAGGTTGGTGTTTCCAACCCGGCAATAAGGCGTAGTGTCGTTGATTTACCACAACCAGAAGGCCCTAAGAGAACGAGGAGTTCCCCTTCCTCACACTCGAAGTTAATATCTGTGAGGACTTGCGTGGAACCCCAGCTTTTATAGATATCTATTAGTTTTATTATCGCCATAACTCGTCTTTACACATCTCTAACTGATTGAATGTTATTTGATCCCAGAATGCATAAATGATTGTACAAACTGGCGTTGAAACAAAATAAAAGCAATGAGGAGAGGCGCCATGGTCATAACTGTCGCAGCAGTAATGATAGACCAATCAACTCCAGATTCGGGTGCTCCAAAAATAGCCAGCCCCACAGTTAAAGGGCGACTGTTTACCGAACTTGTAATAACCAGTGGCCATAAAAAATTGTTCCAATGGTAACTTACAGAAACAAGACCGTAAGCAATATATGTGGACCGGGATAGAGGAATATAGACCTTCCAGAGGACACCCAGGGCAGAAACACCTTCTACCTGAGCAGCTTCTATCAATTCCTTTGGAATAATTTTGAAAGATTGGCGTAGAAGAAAGATTCCAAAGGCACTGGCCATATAAGGAAGTCCGATAGCAGTAATTGTATCTATAAGACCCAACCGACTGATAGTGCGGTAATTTTCGACCAGAAGCACTTCAGGCATGATCATCAACTGCAACAGCACAAGTGCAAACAGAACATTCTTACCAAAAAATTCAAACCGGGCAAACCCGTATGCAGCTAAGGTACACAGAATAAACTGAGCTGTGAGAATCAGGGTAACAAGGATAAAAGTATTAAACAGGTATCTGGGAAATGGAGCATAGGACCAAGCTCTGACAAAATTCTCTGTTGTCAGAGGAGCAAATAATTCAAAGCGAGTTGAGAATTCAGCCGGATGAAAAGCACTCCAGATGGCGAACACAACAGGAAGAAGCCAGAGTGCCCCCAGCATCCAGGCACCTATTGTCTCGATGATCGTTCCTATCCTAGCCCCTGAGGATTGCATGGGCAAGATTCCTTTTTACTTGGGCAGGAAGCACTATTGCACTTCCTGCCCATGGATACACTTGAAATTATCGATAGCGTTTCAAAATTCGATTTGCTTGTTTTTGAGCATCTTTCAGAGCTTTCTCAGGTGTTTTTGCATCTGTCAGTGCAGCTTGAATAGCATCATTTAATATTTTATAAACTCTACCATTTTCATGAACAGATAATTCTGCTGTAGCAAATTTCAACTGATCTCTAGCAACAGCTGCAGGAGGAAAGCTCTTAACATAAGCTTTCAGTTCTTTGGTTTCATAGGCATCTGGTCGGGTTCCGAGATAGCCCGTTCCAATACTCCATTGTGCGGTTCGCTCAGGCTGGGTCATCCATTTGATAAATTTAAGCGCTGCAGCTCTTTTCTCAGGGGTTGCTTGTTTGAAAATGTAGAAGTTACCACCACCCGTAGGGGTTCCCCGACCTTGCTTGGCTGGTAACATAGCGACACCAAAATTAAAACTGGCGTTCTTCTTAACAGCAGTCAGATTTCCGGTACTGTGCCACATGATGGCGGTTTTTTGTTCCAAAAAATCGGTTCTCAATGTCCCCCACTCGATAGTTCCTTTTGGCATAATCTGATATTTTTTACCGAGATCCTTCCAAAAATCGAGGGCTTTAACAACACCCTGATGATCAAAATAAGTTTCGGTTCCTGCATCATTCATCAAGACCTCACCATTCTGCTTGGTCAAAGCTCCAAACATCCAATAGGGATATCCTGTTGAGGGGATTTCAAGACCCCACTGAGTGACTTTGCCAGAAGAATCTTTTGTGGTAAGTTTTTCCCCCATAGCGACAAGTTCTTCCCACGTTGCCGGAGGAGTATTTGGGTCTAGACCAGCCTTTTTAAAAGCATCTTTATTGTAATACATGACGATAGTCGACCGCTGAAACGGAATACTCCAGGTTTTACCGCCAGTGCGACTATTTTCCATCAGAGCCGGGTAGAAACTGTCAAGCCACTGTTTTTCTGCAGAACTTGTGACGAGATCATCAAAAGCAAGAATAGCATCATTGTCAATGAGGGTGAAAATTTCGGTAGAAAGAATGACAGAAAGATCTGGTGGGTTCCCCCCCTTAAGTGCTGTCATTGCCTTGGTCATGGTATCGGAATAATTTCCGGAATAGATCGCTTTTACAGTGATGTCCGGATTTTCTGCCTGAAAATCCTGAACCAACTTATCCACCAGCTTTGTCAATGGGCCACCGACAGCAACAGGGTAGAACATGGTCAGTTCAGTTGCAGAAGCCATGGTCGACAACGAAAGTAACAGGATTCCCAATAATAACGTTTTTATCCCTTTAATTCCTGGTATTCGCTTTTGCATAAGCTTTCTCCTTTGTCAATGATTGATAACAACCTACACGCATGAAGAAACAAATCAGGCTCCCCTGAAATTTCTATATAAAATTAACAGGTGCCTTTTAAAAGTTAGTCAGGATGCTGTAAGCATTGTGCTACCCCTCTCAGTTTAACTGCTATTCTTACGTAATATGGAAACAGGCGCTGTTGACGTAGAATCTCTCTCAATCAGGGTCAGATCCAACATCTGTTGCACCGGGCTATCTTGCCCCTCCATTATATCAAATAAAAGTTTTACCCCAAGCTTTCCAATCTCATAGGCAGGTTGTCGAACCGTTGTCAGCTCAGGAATCATATATGATGCAATCTGAATATCATCAAATCCAACAACAGATAAATCTTCCGGCAGCTTCAAGCCAAGCTCTCTAGCCCCCTTCATAGCACCAAGGGCAAGATAATCATTGGAACAAAAAATGGCGGTTGGGGGATTACTCAGTGAGAGTAACTTTTTTGCTGCATCCTTTCCTCCGACCAGAGAATAATCTGTTTGCGCTAACAGATTTCGATCATAAGAAATATTATAATTCTTGAGACATTGCTTATAACCATGCCAACGATGGAAACTTCGATCAGAGATAGAAAACCTTCCAGCAACCATTCCAATCCGTTGATGCCCTAAATTGACTAAATGCTCGGTTGCAACATATCCTCCCTTGGTATTATCGACCCCAACGACAGTCATAGGACCATTCTTGATGGTGCTGTAGAGGAGGACAAAAGGGAGTTTTTCATTCACTAAGGTTTTTAGAATAGCGCCCTTAGGATTGGTGCTGGTGATAACAAGACCGTCCACCTGCTGTTCTCTGAAGGTCTTAATCAATTTTTCTTCCTGATCATGTCGATAATAGGTATTTCCTAAAAGAAGCTGAATTTTGTGCAAATCAGCATAATCCTGTACGCCTCGAGTGGATTCAGCGAAAACCGGGTTATTTATGGTTGGGATTATTAACCCGATGGTGTTTGATTTCTTGGTTACAAAACCGCGGGCAAGGGCATTGTATTTGTAATTACAAAGCTTCATTGCCTCGGTGACCTTCTTGCGGGTCACCTCGCGCACCGTCTCTGGTGAGTTAATAACTCTGGAAACAGTTGCTGTCGATACGCCAGATAACTTTGCAACATCGAGAATTGTACTCATATCCCACCAATGTAAGTGTTTACATTTAAATATACACGCTAAAACAACTCTGTCAATCTCTTTGGACAAAAATGGGTTTGCTTAAAAATAAATGTAATTACAGAATGTTAAGTAACATCTCAGTTGATAATTTTAATTTATTCGTTATTATTATTACTTGAAAAAAGTTCAAGAGATATATTACAAATGCACAGAATGTAAACGTTTACACCTTCAGAGGGAGATGCAAAATGGTCGGCAATCTCTTGTCATCACTCAGCAAAGAAGTAAAACGAATTAAAAACAACGGCCTTTTTGTTGATCTCATAAGAACATCACAGGGAACGGTACGAGTAGGGAGCATGCCAGATATCTCTAAATATCTGAATCATTACGGTTTCAGGGAGGAGATAGTTATTGTCCCTGATTGGGAAGGCTCTATGGCCGGAGATAACTATACCGGAGAAGAATTTGTCCTCTGGCAGGCGCAGGTTAGAAACGACATCCCAAAGAATTATGTTGGATCTCCAAATAACTTGACACAATTGTATCGGAACCTGGATGAAACATTTTCCTATTTTTTTGACGAAGAACGAATCTCCATTTTAAAAATGGATTGGTTGAAACACTGGTTCAACCGACAGGATGCCACCCCTGTATATCAGCAGGGAGCAGTAAAAATAAGTGTTGCTGGAGGAAATATTATCCTGACCGATCATGATCGTATAATCTACGATAGATCAGAACTCCAACCACCAACAAGTCAGAATGATCTGGTCGAAAAAACTCTCGCAGAAGTGTCCAGGGATTCTTCAGAGCGGCAGGTTCTCGAAATAAAAGCGATTGGAACGGGAAACGGATTCACGGGGATTGTTTCCAGCTTTGTTGTTCGTTTTGGTCGGCAGGTGTTATGGATTGATCCTTGTGGCTACCCAGCTAGTTCTCTCGCACAACATGGTGTTCACTGGGATGATATTACTCATGTTATCATTACCCATAACCATGAAGATCATATTCAGGGATTTTCGGCTTGTCTTAAACGAGCAGAGTATCTTCAAAAACCACTTAACCTTATAACTGCCCCAAGTATCTACAAGCTACTGCAAAAACAGTTCACTCCATTGTGTCCAGAATTCAACACGATAGTAAATTTCATCCCCATTACCCCTCTAGAACCACTCCTTCTTGGTGCAATTCAGCTTGAATGTCGTTGGAATCATCATTTTCTCCCCTATGGTACTTTGGGATTCAAAATCTCAGCGGGTGGAAAAATCTTCGGTTTTTCTGGAGATACCAAGCTTGATGAAACGATAAACAATATTCTTGATCGAGATGAACTCCTCCCCAAGTGGTTTGCTTTATGCGATATTGTTTTTCACGAAGTTGACTTTGACAGCCCCGGTAGCGTCCATACTCACTGGAAACAGGTTGAAAAACTACAGCAAGCCATTCCTGGACAAGTATTTTGCTATCACACCCTTTTTTTGGGAAATGCCCCCCTCCCCTTGGTTGAAAAAGGGAAAATCTACATCCTGGATGCTTTATAAAACCTAGATTCAGCGCATCATAAATCCAATCATCTTCTTCATCCAGTTATTCTTCATCATATTCATCATCCAGTTTTCACCAATTGACTTGTTCATAAATGACATGCTGGGAAAGGAATGTTGCAGCAACATGATATCAGCAAGGCGGATTTTCTTTTGAATCGCCAGTCCCCACTCGTTGATCATCTCAGCAGAGCCTTCACCAATAACAGAAGCGCCATAAATCTTACCCATTTTACTGGCAAGAACCCGAACAGAGCCAATGGGCACCTGCTCAGCAATTGCAGCACCATAGTCGCCATGCTTTGCTTCGATGACATCATACTTGATCCCGGCTGCAATCAGCTCTGATTCCTGCATTCCGACCATGGAGACCTGCGGTTCGGTAAAAACTGTCCATGGAACAACATATTTTTTGAAATCCTTTTTGAACGGCCAGGGACGCATAATATTCATCAGGGATATCATCCCCTGATGCATCGCAGCATGCGAGAAAAGATAGGTGCTATTACAGTCACCAACGGCATAAATATGGCTGACATTGGTTTCTAAATTACTGTTGACCGGAATACCTCTAGGAGTGTAATTGACGCCAGCATTTTCCAGGTGCAGCCCGTCAAGAGTTGGAACCCGTCCCGCTGCCAGCAACAGACGTTCTGCCTCCAACGTTTCTCCTTCTTTAGTTTTTAAAATAACCCGGCCATCCTTCGATTCTACTTGGCTGATTGAACGACTGTTATATACTTCAATCCCTTCTTTTTTAAAAACTTCTTCAAGAGTTTCACCGGCAAATTTGTCTGCAAAAGGGAGTAAATGAGGATCCATCTGAACAATCGTGGTTTTACAACCTAAACGAGAGAAAGCCTGTGCCATCTCTGATCCGATAGCTCCACCACCAATAATCAGCATGCTTTCCGGAACTGCTTCCAGATCGAACAAGTTTTCGTTAGTCAAAATATTATCAATACTATCCAGCCCTGGTATCGGTGGTTTTGATGGCCTAGTCCCGGTACAGATAAAAATTCTCTTGGCGGTAATCTTGCGCTCTCCAACCTCTACCGTATGGGAATCGACAAAACTGGCAGCACCCTGGCGGAGGATCTGATCAACCTTGGAAAACTTGACCGCATATTTTTTATCGTTAATAAAGGTCAGCTTTTCCTGAATATGTGGAAATGGATTGTTAACTTTGGGTAACGGCATCTCCTCCATGTCAAAATCGGAAAATTTAGTTACTGCATGGCGTGTTTTAGCCATTCGTAACAAGGCTTTACTGGGGATACAACCGACGTTCATACACTCACCACCGGTCTTGTTTTTCTCAATGGCACAGACATTTAAACCCATTTCTGCCGCCATGGCAGAAACAACCATCCCGGCAGGCCCAACCCCAATGGTCAAAATGTCGTAATCATACTTTTCCATAGTACTTACCCCTTAGCAGCGGTTACAAAAGAATTTTATCGTATTTATTAATTGTATATATTATATATATGGATTTAAAAATGTAAAGTCTTTTTTTTGCATCTTCTTCAGAAAAATTCACCACACTTTTGGTGCAACAATTCTCAATTTTGACGATATTTTAAGATACCACCAACTGAATAAACAACCAACCCCACCAAAATCAATAAAAATCTCAGTAAAAAACTTCTTTTCAGGGAGCAAGATATTTGACATATCGTTTTTCAAAAAAGGGCACAAAAAAAGGAGCCGACAAAAAGGCTCCCTTTTAAATACACCAACCCAGCAGAAAAAATTTGTGGTTACTATGACATGTTAATTACCTGAAACATCCCTCCTGAGATTTTTTCTACCTGTATTCCGCATTTCAACTTTTAGAAATATGAGAAGTAGAACCTTCTGCCCGTAGCTTTTTAACCGAGCGACCAGATATTCCCCAACTATCCGCCTCGATTTCCTTGATAATGACCTGAGTTGAGGATGGATTTTTATCGAGTACCTTCACCAATAAATCGGTAACTCCCTCAACAAGTTGTGCCTTTTGTTCTTTCGTCGCACCTTTGGTGAGATTAAATTCAACATATGGCATTGTTCGATCCTTTCGCTATTGCAGCAATTCAATCTATCTTTAATTTGCGCACGGGATATCTACCCTGTTTAAAGATTCGAGACAAAAAACCGCAGTTACTTTCTCCGATTTCAGCGATTATAACCTGTTAAAACTCTTTCTGAAATAAAAAAAGCCCCATGGTTTCCCATGAGGCTCTTAGACTTAAAAATAATAATATATTTTAGAGCCGGACAATATTGGCTGCTTGAGGTCCTTTTTGACCATCAACAACATCAAAGCTGACGCGTGCGCCTTCAGACAAAGACTTGAAACCTTCTCCAGTGATTGCTGAAAAGTGTGCAAAAACGTCTGGGCCGTTATCCTGCTCGATAAAACCAAACCCCTTAGAATCATTAAACCATTTAACTGTACCTTCTGCCATTTTACTTTCTCCTTACTTGGTCCCCTGCGGGAGTTACGTGACGCAGACCAGTGTCTGCAAGCCATAAAAAAAACCACTCAGCCCTAATGGTCTGTGCGGCTCTTATCTAACTTAACAGTAAAATAATCTACACAAACTGGATCTGATACGCCGGAACGTTAGCATATGTCCAGAACGAAATCAACCTTTCCAATTAACTTTATTCACTTAATGATGATGGCGTCGCAAAAAGTCCGCCCCACGGTGTTACAGCGGTTTTTCAAGACCTTGACATACCATTTGTATGCCTTCGTCCTTGAAAAACCACTACACCTTGTGGAACGAAATTGTTGCTTAGCCATCTGATTCATTTTTGCGAGTGCATCAATGATAATTATCTCCAGAAATCTTAAGAATCAATCAAAAGCAACAATATAGCTTCCAGAAAACCCCTCTGAAATAAAAGTATGAGTCGCCTTTTCTGCCTGTTGTAAAGATTTGAAATCGCCAGCTCGTACCCGGTAAACCTTCTGACCATTCACTATTATCGCAGAGACAACCGCTTTACCATAACGACCCCGCATTTTCGCCGCTAACTGATAAGCACTGTTAGCGGTTGAAAAAGCTCCAATCTGTACAGCGAAGCTACCGGAATCATAGTTAACCGGAGCCCGATACGCCACCTGATCCTGATCAGCTTGACGAAACCCGAGGGCTTCTATTTGCACCAACGCCGTACCTGAGTCGACAATACCTATCTGTTTGGCAGCAGCATGGGATAGATCAATAATGCGTCCGGCAACAAAAGGACCACGATCATTAACCCGCACAATAATATGTCGACCATTCCCCAAGTGAGTCACCTTGACGTAAACACCCATTGGCAGAGTCTTGTGTGCAGCGCTCATAGCATGCATATCGTAAACTTCACCATTGCTGGTTTTTCGACCGTGAAATTTACGCCCGTACCAACTGGCAACACCACGCTGCTGAAACCCCTGATGATCACGCAAGGGCAGATAACGCTGGCCGTCAACCTCGTAGGGCTTTTGCCACCCTGCCAACTCGCGGGTTTCCGGCGTATCAATCACCCTGGTAGTATGTCCACCACAGCCCGCCAGAAAAGAGATAAGGACCAAACAAATTGATGAGTAAAAAATTCGAAACAACAAAGTCACAAGACCCTATTTGATGGAACCATCTGATTCATTTTTGCGAGTACCTCATATTCGATAGTCTCACAAAAAAATAATTCAAAACAGAAAACCGCTGGCGACTCTATCGTTATTTCGGTTCTTCAACCTTGGATATTGCCCTGAAACGCTGATAACGTTGCTCAATCAAACCCTCGGGGGAATATTCTTCCAGCTCAGTAAGGTGCTTCAGAAGATATTCCTTAAGAGTTTCTGCCGCCAGATCATGGTCTTGATGAACTCCACCAAGTGGTTCCGGAATAACTTCATCAATCACTGTGCCTAAGCTATCGACATCTTGTGCCGTTAATTTTAAGGCTTCTGCCGCCTGCGGTCCTTTGGTTCCATCACTCCAAAGGATTGCGGCGCAACCCTCCGGTGAAATAACCGCATAGACCGAATACTGCATCATCAAAACCCGATTACCAACGGCAATGGCCAATGCCCCACCAGAACCACCTTCACCGGTAATTGTGACAATGACCGGAACACGTAACATTGCCATTTCCCGTAAATTACGCGCTATCGCTTCCGCTTGACCACGTTCCTCGGCACCGATGCCAGGAAAAGCCCCTGGGGTATCGACAAAAGTAAAAATCGGCAAACCAAACTGATCAGCTAACTGCATAACCCGTAAAGCTTTACGATAACCTTCTGGATTCGGCATGCCAAAATTCCGGTGGACTTTTTCCTTGGTATTACGTCCCTTTTGATGGCCAATAACACAGCAGGGTTTCCCGTCGATTCGGGCAAAACCACAAACCAGAGCAGGATCGTCACGATAATTACGATCACCATGAACTTCTGACCAATCGGTAAAAATCCGCTTTATGTAATCAAGGCTGTGAGGACGCTGAGCGTGGCGTGCTAACTGGGTTCTCTGCCAACGGTTCAGATTAGAAAAGACCTCTTTTTTTAGCTTATCCGCCTTTTTTTCAAGTTTTTTTATCTCGCTGGAAAAATCAACATTATCGGTCGAATACTCACGTAATTCGCCAATTTTTGTTTCAAGATCCGCAATTGGCTGTTCAAAATCAAGATATTGATTCATTTAAACTTCTCCCTGCCCGACAATGGACATTGGTCAACTTCTATTTCTGATGCACTCGCAAAAATTAATAAGATGGCTAAGCAAAAATTTTGAACTACAAGGCGTAGTGATTTTTCGAGGGTGAAGGCATACATGTTGTATGTTGAGGTCTCGAAAAATTGCTGCAACGCCGTGGAGCGGACTTTTTTGCGACGCCATCATTTCTAGTTAATTCTTAAAGATGTCCCACAATAAATCTTCGGAGTGTAGAGGTCAAGTATGATGCACTCGCAAAAATGAATCAGATGGCTAAGCTTACTCAAAGTTCATCACATTATAACCAAACAATCCCTCGGCAGCAGCCATAGCTTCATCAGTCGCTGACATTTTCAATTGATCCGGCAGAGTAATAATCGTTTCGCTGCGGTTAGGAATCGTTATGTGTAACTGCACCTCGCAGTTTCCCCGATAGCGCTGAACAATTCCCTTAAGCTGCCGCATCTGGATTTCGTCCAACCCCGGAGTTGTCAGTCTGATATGAACCAACTTAGCCAGAGTCTCTTTGACATCACGCAATAAAGCCACTTCTGTTGCCAGTATTTTACAAGCTTCTTCCCCGACATCAAGTTCACCACTGACCAACAGCGGATCTTCGCCTTTCAACAACCCCATTGCGGCACTATAAACCTCAGGAAAAACAATTATTTCAACGGAGCCACTTAAATCTTCCAGGGTAATAAATGCCATCCGATCACCTTTTTTTGTGATCAACTCTTTAATCCCCGAGACAATTCCACAAACCCGTACCTGCTCTTTATCTGTACGTTCTACCAATCCGGCAGTTTCACAGGTTGCAAAGCGCTTGATTGAGTCACTGTAACGTGCCAGAGGATGACCAGTGACGTAAAAACCAAGAGCCTCTTTTTCATAACTCAGTAAGGTTTTTTCGTCCCACTCCTCAACATTAGGAAGATCACCATAGCCGTTACCGCCAACTGATAGAATTTCTTTGGTTCCAAACAGGGAGTCTTGCCCCGATTCCAGCTCGCGCTGCAACCGCTGACCAATCTCCATCGACTCTTCGAGACCGGCCAGAAATTGAGCACGCTTGCCACCCAAAGAATCAAAGGCACCACACTTGATAAGAGCTTCGGCCACTTTTTTATTCACTTTGCGCAGGTCGACGCGTTCACAAAAATCCTGTAAAGAGAGGAACGGTTTGTCTTTGCGCACTAACTGAATTGAATCAAGAGCAGCAGAGCCAACCCCCTTAACTGCACCCAAGCCAAAGCGCATAACCTCTTCAGCAACGGTAAAAGAACGCTCGGAGGCATTGATATCCGGAGGTTGCACCTCGACCCCCATAGCACGAACTTCACCGATGTTTTTGATCACCTTATCGGTATTTTCCATATCCTCGGTCAATAGCGCCGCCATAAATTCAACCGGATAATGGGCTTTCAAATAGGCGGTCTGATAAGCAATCAGCGCATAGGCCGCGGAATGGGATTTATTAAAACCGTAGGCGGCAAACTTTTCCATCAGGTCAAAAACCGCTTCCGCTTTCTTTAAGTTCAGTTTGTTTTCAGCCGCTCCAGCGAGGAATATTTTCTTCTGTTTCGCCATTTCCTCTGGCTTCTTTTTTCCCATTGCACGACGTAACAAATCGGCTGTACCCAAGCTGTAATTCGCCAGCACCTGGGCAATCAGCATCACTTGTTCCTGATAGACAATAACCCCGTAAGTATCTTTGAGAATTGGCTCAAGCTGTGAAAAAGAATACTTAAATTGTTCAGTCCCATGCTTGCGCTTAATAAACGAATCAACCATTCCTGAACCCAACGGTCCGGGGCGATAGAGAGCAACCATCGCAATCAAATCTTCAAAACAGTTGGGCTTCAATTTGACCAGATATTCTTTCATCCCGCTCGATTCAAGCTGAAATACCCCGGTGGTTTCACCTCGGCTAAGCAACTCAAATGTGTGCTTGTCATCGTTGGGAATCAAACGCAAATCAAACGCGGGATCTTTCCCTTCACGAATGATACGAACCGCATTTTCAATCACAGTCAGGGTTTTTAAACCAAGAAAATCGAACTTGACCAGACCAATTTTCTCGACATATTTCATCGGGTACTGAGTAACCTGCCCCCCTGATTTGGGATCGACATAGAGGGGGAGATATTCAGAGAGTGGCTTTGGTGTGACGACAACCCCTGCTGCATGTGTAGAAGCGTGACGAGTCAACCCTTCGAGAGCCAATGAAATTCTTACCAGTTCTTGGATCTTGGAATCTTTTTCTATCAAAGTTTTTAGCTGTGGTTCCTGTTCAATGGCCTGTTTTAAAGTGATCCCGATCAAATTCGGCACCAACTTGGCAATTTTATCAACTTCGCCATAGGGGATATTTAATGCCCGGCCAACATCACGCAGGACACCTTTGGCCAACATGCTCCCGAAGGTGATAATCTGCGCAACATTCTCCGCTCCATATTTCTGCCGCACATATTCAATTACCCGCTCACGACCATAGATACAGAAATCGACATCGATATCAGGCATTGATATCCGCTCTGGATTCAAAAACCGTTCAAACAGCAGGTTGTAGGGAAGTGGATCAATGTCGGTAATTCCGGTGGCATAAGCGACCAAACTGCCAGCGGCTGAACCACGCCCTGGGCCAACCGGGATATTGTGGTCTTTTCCCCAGTTAATAAAATCGGCAACAATCAGGAAATAGCCAGGAAAGCCCATATCATTTATACAGGTCAGTTCCTCTTCCAAACGATCTTGATAAACCTGCAGGTCTTCCTCACTTAAATTACGGTGCCTGCGAATTTCACTTAAACGTGCTTCCAGTCCCACCCGACTTTGCTCTTCAAGAACCTCATCAAGGGTTTTATCCGCTGGCTTTTCATATTGGGGGAAGTGATAGGTATTGAAATCAAGATCAAGGTTGCAGCGTTCGGCAATCTGGATGGTGTTGGCAATCGCCTCGGGTTGATTCGGGAATAACTGAATCATCTCTTGCGGCGATTTGACGTAGAATTCATCATTGGGAAAACGCATTCGGTTCGGATCGTCCATCGTTTTGCCGGTCTGAATGCAGAGCAATATTTCGTGAGCGAAAGAATCTTCGCGGGAGAGATAGTGGCAATCATTGGTTGCCACTAGAGGCAAATCCAACTCCTTGGAAATTGATATCAGACCAGCATTTGCCTTGGCCTGTTCCGGTAAATAATTTTCCTGCAATTCAAGGTAAAAACGCTGCTCATCAAAAATCTGTGCCATCTGGGTAGCACGTTCCAACGCCTCTTCGGGTTGGTTAAGATTAATCAGCGTCGGCAATTCGCCTCCTAGACAGGCTGATAGAGCGATCAACCCCTCATTGTGCTGAGCCAGCAAATCCCAATCAATTCGTGGCTTATAATAAAACCCCTCGCGATAAGCGGCGGAAACCAAATGACAGATATTTTTATACCCGGCCTGATTCATACAGAGCAGAACCAGATGGTAGGATGCCTCCGATGACCCGCGTGCATTTCCTTTAGTAAAACGAGAACCAGGGGCAACGTAAACCTCACAACCAATGATCGGTTTAATTCCTGCGCTCATTGCCTTGCTGTAAAATTCGATGGCACCAAACATATTGCCGTGATCGGTGACCGCAATAGCCGGCATTTTAAATTCTTTGGCTCGGGCAACTAATTCATCAAGCTTGATCGCCCCGTCAAGCAGGCTGTATTGGCTGTGCAGATGAAGATGAACAAAATTAGAATGTTCCATAAGTGACTATTATCCAAGAGGAAAATTAATACAAAAACAACCGGGGGTTTTTTTCAAGCACAGATCGGGAACAATAATAAATACCCCTCCACAAACAATGATCTGATTGTCAATTTTAGACATTATCATCGCTGGAGTTAGCTGGTCAATAATCTTCAGACTGAATTATCTTAGCCCTTTTCCTGAAGTGCAATTTGCGCTATTTTCACAGCG
>JAOZOH010000064.1 GCA_029933365.1 Desulfuromusa sp.
AAAGATTAGATAGGCAGCGTAGCTGGATTTGCAGGTAAGGACGAATTCACCCTGATATTCCAAGTCTTTGTCCTTTACAAAACAATGAAAGCAGGCCTATTATTCGCGGTTATTCATCAATAAACCAATAAAAGTAGAGACTTCATGCAGCAAAAAAATATCCGTAACTTCTCAATTATTGCTCATATTGATCATGGCAAGTCCACGCTTGCTGATCGTTTATTGGAGGCCACCGGCGCTCTGACCGATCGGGAGAAATCCGACCAGTATCTGGATAAAATGGAGCTGGAACAAGAACGTGGAATTACAATTAAAGCGCAATCAGTCAGACTTTCTTATAAAGCTAAGGATGGACAGGATTATATCCTCAACCTGATTGATACTCCTGGACATGTCGACTTTTCCTACGAGGTCAGTCGTTCTCTTTCAGCCTGTGAAGGGGCGATGCTGGTTGTTGATGCCGCACAGGGAGTAGAAGCACAGACTCTGGCCAACGTCTATATGGCGATTGATCAAGATCTTGAGATTTTCCCGGTCATCAATAAGATAGATTTGCCCAGCGCAGAACCAGAACGAATCAAGGCAGAAGTAGAAGAAATTGTTGGTATTGACACCAGTGATGCGATTCTTGCCAGTGCAAAAGAGGGCTTAGGGATTGATGAAATTCTTGAAGCCGTCGTAGAGAGAATTCCTGCACCGGCAGGTGACCCAGCTGCTCCCCTGAAAGCCCTGACTTTTGATTCCTGGTACGATTCTTACCAAGGGGTCATTGTCCTCGTACGCGTTATGGATGGTACGGTTAAAAAGGGTGAAAAAATCAAACTGATGGCAACCGGCGGTGTTTATGAGGTGCAGAAGGTTGGCGCATTTACCCCCCATCCTATTGAATTGCCACAGTTATCGTCCGGCGAGGTTGGTTTTCTTGTCGCTGGAATCAAGGTTGTTGAAGATGCCAAAGTTGGGGATACCATAACCCACCTGCATCGCCCAGCAGAAAAAGCCCTGCCAGGCTATCAAGAAGTTAAACCCATGGTTTTTTCCGGCCTCTATCCCATCGATGCTGCAGATTATGATAATTTGCGCGATGCATTGGAAAAGTTGCGCCTAAACGATGCCGCTTTTTCATTTGAACCAGAAAATTCACTCGCCCTTGGTTTCGGGTTCCGCTGTGGTTTTCTTGGTCTATTGCATATGGAAATCATTCAGGAACGTCTGGAAAGGGAATTTGGTGTTGAACTCATCACAACAGCCCCAACTGTTGTCTATAAAGTTACAACAACAAAAGGGGAGATGATGGAAGTTGAAAGTGCCAATATGCTTCCAGAAGTACAGTTTATTGAAAAAATTGAAGAACCTTTTATCCTGGCTTCCATCCATGTGCCGAATGAATTTGTTGGCGCCGTATTGAACCTGTGCATCGAAAAGCGTGGCACCCAGAGGGAATTGAAATACCTGACGGCTAACCGAGTCATGGTTGTTTATGAAATGCCTTTAAATGAAATTGTCCTTGATTTCTTTGACCGTTTAAAGTCAATTACCCGAGGTTACGCTTCACTCGACTATGAGCGTCTGGACTTTAGACTGAGTAAACTGGTGCGTTTGAATGTGCTGATTAACGGTGATGTCGTTGATGCACTATCTTTAATTGTCCATCAGGATAAAGCTCAATTCCGGGGTCGCGAACTGGTGTCAAAAATGAAGGAATTTATCCCTCGACAGCAGTATGAAGTTGCTATCCAGGCGGCTATCGGCAATAAAGTTATTGCCCGATCGACGGTCAAAGCATTAAGAAAAGATGTTACTGCCAAATGTTACGGCGGTGATATTACGCGGAAACGGAAATTGTTGGAAAAACAAAAGGCTGGAAAGAAACGGATGAAGCAAGTCGGGAGTGTTCAGCTTCCCCAAGACGCTTTTCTGGCTATCCTCAAAGTAAAAGAGTGAATTATGGCAATATTTAAGAAAAAAGTGGCTGTAGGCCCCAAAAAACCTTGGTATCGTGAATGGTCTGAGGCGATGATTGTTGCCGTTATTCTGGCATTGATTATTCGTACTTTTTTGTTTCAGGCCTTTAAAATTCCCTCAGGTTCAATGCTTGATACCCTTTTAATAGGTGATCATCTGCTCGTCAATAAATTTATTTATGGGACGAAGATCCCTTTTGTTGATGGTAAATACCTGAAGATTCGTAGTCCAGAGCGTGGCGATGTGATTGTTTTCGAATTTCCTGGTGACGAAGGTAAATCATTTTTAGAAAAGCGTGATTTTATTAAACGGGTTATTGGCCTGCCGGGAGATTTGATTGAAGTTAAAGCCAAACAGGTTTACGTCAATGGTCAACCTTTCAGTATCCCCGCTGAAAAGCATAAAGACCAGGAAATAATTCCTGCTGTTGCGAGTCCACGTGACTTTGCTGGTCCTATTAAAGTTCCGGCAGATAGTTATTTTGTGATGGGTGATAACCGTGATTATTCCTTTGACAGTCGCTTCTGGGGATTTGTAAATCAATCAAAAATTAAAGGATTGGCTTTTATAAAATATTGGTCATGGAACTCCAAGGGGGATCTGCTGCATAAAATCAGGTTTAATCGAATCGGGCGGCCCATAAGCTGAGGCAACTCTAACAAATTTGAGATTGACATTTTCGGTGTGATATTATTAGATTCCAAAAGTCGAAACGAATTGAAATTAACCCTTTAAACTGATCCGAGAGATCCGCAAGGGAAAATAAGTGGAAATATATTTAACACATCAATCAGAACACCTGTATGAGTCATTGTGCAGGTGTTTTTTTGTGTCTTATTTCTCCGGGAGGTCTTTATGACAACAGAAACAATAGAAATTCTTGACACTGATGGGGTTAATCGAGCTCTCACCCGAATAGCCCATGAGATTCTGGAACATAACAAAGGGATTGAAAACCTTGTGTTAATCGGGATCAGAACTGGCGGTGCCTACCTCGCAGCTCAATTGCAGCAGAAGATTTCTGCAATAGAAGGGCAGAATGTGCCGTTAGGGATTATTGATGTCACAATGTATCGGGATGATCTCTGTTCGCGTAACGATCTGGCTGTCGGTCAGACCGATATTCCGTTCCGCCTGAGAGATCAGAAGATTGTTCTAGTTGATGATGTTCTATTCACTGGCCGGACGATCCGGGCAGCGATGGGAGCGGTGATGGATCTAGGTCGACCGCAGAATATTCAGCTGGCGATCCTGGTTGACCGCGGTCATCGCGAGCTTCCGATTCGACCCGATTATATCGGGCGGAACCTTCCAACCGCCCGAAATGAACAGATTAAGGTTGATTTTGACGCTAATAATGCAGCTCAAGCAGTACATTTACTCAGAAACTGATGTGGAGGTCAACATATGTCTTTCAATCCAAAGCACATCCTTGGGATCAAGGATCTGTCAGCTGAGGAGATCAACTTTATCCTCGATACGGCTGACAGCTTTAAAGAAATCAACACCCGGCAGATCAAAAAAGTTCCGACCCTGCGGGGAAAAACCGTCGTCAATCTGTTCTACGAAGCCAGCACTCGGACCCGGACCTCCTTTGAAATTGCCGGCAAGCGGCTTTCCGCTGATACGGTCAATATCACTGCCTCATCTTCATCTGTAGTTAAAGGGGAAACTCTTGAAGATACGGCGAAAAACATTCAAGCCATGCATCCCGATATCATCGTTATGCGCCACAATGCTTCCGGCGCCTGTGATTATTTGGCAGAAAGATTGGACTGTTCGGTGATCAACGCCGGGGACGGTATGCACGAACACCCGAGTCAAGCTCTTCTGGACGCTTTTACTATCCGTGAACACAAGGGCTCGATCGAAGGGTTGACTGTGGCGATTGTCGGCGATATCACCCACAGCCGGGTCGTCCGTTCTAACATCTATTGTCTGACCAAGTTGGGAGCCAAAGTTCGTCTGGCCGGGCCGGGAACCATGATGCCGCCGGGTATTGAGAGGCTTGGCTGCAAGGTGTTCAATAATCTAGAAGATGCCATCCGCGATGCTGACGTCGTTATGATGCTACGCATCCAACGGGAACGGCAGGGCACGCCGTTGATCCCTTCAGTGCGTGAATACGCCCGTTTTTTCGGACTCAACGGCAATAAGATGGAACTGGCAAAAAAAAATGCAATTGTAATGCACCCTGGCCCGATCAATCGTGGGGTCGAACTAGGAACCACTATTGCCGATGGTCCGCAGAACGTGATTCTTAATCAAGTCGAAAACGGCGTTGCCGTGCGCATGGCGTTGCTCTACCTGGTCGCAGGTGGTGAGAAGCTAAAAAGTGAGTAATATACCCCCTACACAAATCTCAATAACGAGGTGATGATAATGAAAATTCTGATTAAATCTGGTCGGGTTGTGGATCCTGCCAACAAAATCGATGAAAAATTCGACATTCTGGTTGTTGACGGTAAGATTGCCGAACTGGCCGCCAATATTGACCCCGGTGACGCGGAAGTGATCAATGCTGCAGGCCTGATCGTAACTCCTGGACTGGTTGATATGCACACCCATTTGCGCGATCCTGGCTATGAGTATAAAGAGGATATTATCAGCGGAACCTGTGCAGCTGCAGCCGGCGGCGTTACTTCGTTAGCTTGCATGCCGAACACCAGTCCGGTGAACGATAATCTTGCGGTTACAAAATATATCATCAATAAAGCGCAGGAGCAGGGAAGTGCTAACGTTTTTCCGATCGGTTCCATCACTAAGGGTATGAATGGTGAACTTCTGACCGAGATGGGCGAGCTTAAGGAGGGCGGTTGTGTCGGTTTCTCTGATGATGGGCTGCCAGTCATAAACGGCGAAATGATGCGCCGTGGGCTGGAATACGCCAATACTTTCGGTGTGCCGATCTTTACTCACGCCGAAGATCTGAGCCTGGTTGCCGGTGGTAGTATGAACGAAGGTCCAATTGCAACCGAACTGGGATTGAAAGGGATTCCCTGGGTCGCGGAAGATGCCGTTACGGCCAGAGATATCATGCTGGCTGAACTGACTGGCGCGCACCTGCATGTTTGCCATGTCTCCACTAAGGGGAGTGTCGAATTGGTGCGACATGCCAAAGCTCGTGGCGTACGAGTCACCTGTGAAGCGACACCGCACCATTTCATGCTGACCGATGCAGCGGTTCGCGGTTACGATGCTAACTTCAAGATGAATCCACCGCTGCGGTCGCAGGAGGATGTCGACGCTGTTCGTGCCGGGCTGACTGACGGAACCATCGATGCTATAGCCACCGATCATGCGCCGCACCATATTGATGAGAAAAATGTCGAGTTTGCCATCGCTATGAACGGTGTTGTCGGACTTGAGACCTTGCTGCCACTGACCCTCAAGCTGGTTGCAGAAAAGGTTCTCGACCTGTCTAAGGCAATTGCACTGCTCACCTGTCAACCGGCTGAGATTCTCGGTATTGATCGCGGGACTCTTGCGGTCGGAGCTGTTGCAGATATAACGTTGATTAATCCGAACAAGGAGTGGACAGTGGCAGCCGATAAGTTGCACTCCAAAAGCAAAAATACCTGTTTCGACGGTCAAACGATGCGCGGCTATGCCGTCCGGACAATTCTAGCTGGCAAGACTGTATTTGAAAGATAGTTCATTCACTCAACCCTTCTCCATAAGGGAGAAGGTGGCCGAAGGCCGGATGAGGGGGAGGAAGTCATAACCACCCTAACCCTCTCCCTTATGGGGAGGTGACAAACTAAAATAGAGTTAACAAGAAAACCTTTTAATATTGGGCTGTAATGGTTATTAATTTAATGCAACAGATTAAGTATTGAGGTCTCAATGAAAGCAATTTTAGCTCTTGCCGATGGCAAGTATTTTGTTGGAAAAGCACTGGGTGCCGTTGGTGAGGTGACGGGAGAAGTTGTCTTTAATACCAGCATGACTGGTTATCAGGAGATCCTGACCGATCCTTCTTACCATGGTGAAATTGTCACCATGACCTATCCTCAGATCGGGAATTACGGAATCAACCCGGAAGATGTTGAATCCAGCCGACCTTTCCTGTCGGGTTTCGTAGTAAAAGAAGCGTGTCCTTTTCCCAGTAATTTTCGGTCAGAGATGAGTCTCGATGCTTATCTCAAAGAAAATAATATCGTTAGTATCGAAGGGATCGATACCCGGGCGCTGGTACGCCATATCCGGACTTTTGGTGCCCAGACGGGAATCATCTCTTCTATAGATACCGATCCCGATAGTTTGATTGAGAAAGCACGCAAAGCTCCTTCCATCGTCGGACGTGATCTGGTGAAGGAAGTCACCTGTCATGAGCCATATCAGCCAACAGAAGGGCTATGGACACTGGGCGAGGGGTATGCCGATTCGAGCTACTTTGAGTCAACCTACAAAGTTATTGCCTACGATTTTGGTATCAAACGAAATATTCTACGGAATCTGGCAACTTTAGGGTGTGATGTGACAGTTATTCCAGCATCAACTCCAGCGGCTGATGTGCTGGCAATGAATCCCGATGGTGTTTTTCTCAGTAACGGCCCCGGTGATCCTGAACCGCTCCATTATGCACAGGAAAATATCCAAAAGTTGCTCGGCAAAGTTCCTATTTTCGGCATTTGCCTTGGCCACCAGCTCTTGTCGATTGCTACGGGAGGACGAACCTACAAACTTAAATTTGGCCATCGTGGGGGCAATCAACCAGTTCTCGATTATAAACGGCAACAGGTTGAGATCACGTCACAGAACCATGGTTTTGCTGTCGATGAAAGTAGCCTGAGTGATGACATCAAGGTGACCCACATTAATCTGAATGATAATACTGTTGAAGGGATACAACTTCTGTCGTCTCCCGCATTTTCAGTTCAATACCACCCGGAAGCCTCGCCGGGACCTCATGATGCTCAGTATTTGTTTGAACGTTTTATCGATTTGATGAAAGAGCACAAAAAGGGGGTCAAAAATGCCTAAACGGACAGACATAAAAAAGATTTTGATTATCGGTGCCGGTCCTATTGTTATCGGGCAAGCCTGCGAGTTTGATTATTCAGGCACCCAGGCGTGTAAGGCTTTAAAAGAGGAAGGTTACGAAGTTGTCCTGCTGAATTCCAATCCGGCAACCATCATGACCGATCCCGATTTTGCTGATCGTACCTACATTGAACCCGTGACTCCCGATGTTCTCAGCCGGATTATTGCAAAAGAACGTCCCGATGCCGTATTGCCGACTCTGGGTGGCCAGACTGCCCTCAATACTGCCGTTTCTGTTGCTGAATCTGGAATTCTGGAAAAGTATAACGTTGAATTGATCGGCGCAAAACTCGGTCCGATTAAAAAAGCAGAAGATCGTACCTTGTTCAAGCAGGCAATGGAAAAAATTGGGATCGCTGTTCCCCGTTCGGGCTTGGCCCACACCTTTAAAGAAGCGAAAGAGGTCGTTGCCGAGATTGACTTTCCTGCGATTATTCGACCTTCCTTTACCCTGGGCGGTACGGGTGGTGGTATTGCCTATAATCGTGAAGAATTTGATCGAATGGCTATGATCGGAATCGATGCGTCACCAACCAGTGAAATTCTGATTGAAGAGTCGGTTATCGGGTGGAAAGAATATGAACTCGAAGTGATGCGTGACCTGGCTGACAACGTCGTCATCATTTGCTCGATTGAGAATATCGATGCCATGGGTGTCCATACCGGAGATTCCATTACCGTCGCCCCGGCACAAACTTTGACCGACAAAGAGTATCAGCTTTTGCGTGATGCTTCTCTGAAGATTATCCGGGAGATCGGTGTCGAGACCGGAGGTTCCAATATCCAGTTTGGTATCAACCCGAAAGACGGCCGGATGGTTGTCATCGAGATGAACCCACGGGTCTCCAGATCCTCTGCGCTGGCATCAAAAGCAACTGGGTTTCCAATTGCCAAAATTGCTGCGAAATTATCTGTTGGTTATCGCCTTGATGAGATCAAAAATGACATCACCCGTGAAACTCTCGCCTCTTTTGAGCCAACTATTGATTATGTGGTGACGAAAGTTCCCCGTTTCACTTTTGAGAAATTCCCCCAATCAGATGCCACCCTGACTACGCAGATGAAATCAGTGGGTGAGGCGATGGCCATTGGTCGAACCTTTAAAGAAAGTTTGCAGAAAGCATTACGCTCGTTAGAAATTGATTCTTACGGTTTTGAAAGTCGAATATTCAAAAACCCGGCAGAATATGTCCGCAGTTTAACATCGCGTGAACATGATGAACTCGTTTCTAAACTACAGATTCCCAGTTGGGAGAGGATGTGGTACCTCGCAGATGCGATCAGGGCCGGGTTCAGTATTGATAAGATCTATAAGCTCAGTGGTATTGACCCCTGGTTTTTGTCCAATATCGCCCAAATAGTTGAAATGGAATCTGCCCTGCTCACCCATAAGGATCAACTGAATACTGAGGATACTGATTTTATTGAACAGCTACGGAAAGCAAAACAATACGGTTTTTCTGACCGCCGTTTAGCTTTTCTGTGGGGTGTGACTGAAAATGATATCAGGGAGATGCGTCACAATCTTGCGGTTCTCCCTGTTTATAAGCGAGTTGATACTTGCGGTGCTGAGTTTGAAGCTTTTACCCCCTACTTTTATTCTACCTATGAAGAGGAATGCGAAGCAGAGCCAACCAGTAAGCGTAAAATTATCATCCTCGGTGGTGGTCCCAATCGGATCGGGCAGGGGATTGAATTTGACTATTGTTGTGTTCACGGTGTCTTTTCCCTTGCTGCGGACGGGTTTGAAACCATTATGGTGAATTGCAATCCGGAAACAGTATCCACCGACTATGATACGTCGGATCGACTCTATTTTGAGCCGTTGACCCTTGAGGATGTTCTGTCCATTGTCGAAATTGAGAAACCTGAAGGGGTGATTGTCCAATATGGGGGACAAACACCGCTAAAGCTTGCAGAAGCGCTGGAAAAAGCCGGAGTCCCCATTATCGGAACGTCACCCGATGCCATTGACCGGGCTGAAGATCGCGAACGCTTTCAGGCTCTGGTCAACAAGCTGAATCTCCTCCAGCCACAAAATGGCCTCGCCCGTGCATTTGATCAAGCCGAGGTGATTGCTGAGCGGATCGGCTATCCGGTCGTTGTCAGGCCCTCCTATGTTCTGGGTGGTCGCGCGATGGAAGTTGTTTATGATGTTGAGCGGCTGCGTGATTACATGAAATATGCTGTTGATGCATCACCGGAACATCCAGTTCTGGTGGACAAGTTTTTACAGCATGCAATCGAGGTTGATGTGGATGCTCTGGCTGATGGAACCGATGTTGTGATTGGTGGGATCATGCAACATATCGAAGAAGCTGGGATCCATTCCGGCGATTCTGCCTGCAGCTTGCCCCCGTTTTCTCTACCAGAAGAAATTATTGCAGAAATCCGCCGCCAGACGATTGCACTCGCCCTTGAATTGAAAGTTATTGGCTTGATGAATATCCAGTTTGCAGTCAAGGATGGCGATGTTTACTTGCTTGAAGTGAATCCTCGCGCCAGCCGGACCGTACCGTTTGTTTCCAAGGCAACCGGGCGGCCACTCGCTCAAATTGCCGCGAAAGTTATGTCCGGAAAAAGTCTCGCAGAGTTGGAAATTTACGGCGAAATAATCCCTGAATATATTTCCGTTAAAGAAGCGGTTTTCCCCTTTGTTAAATTTCCAGGGGTTGATACCTTGCTCGGTCCGGAGATGAAATCAACCGGTGAAGTGATGGGTATCGACTATGATTTTGGCAATGCTTATGCTAAATCGCAACTGGGAGCTGGGGTTAAATTGCCCCGTAGCGGCAAAATTTTTATCAGCGTCAAAGATTCCGATAAAGAGCAGATTCTGGCTCCGACAAGAAAGTTGATTGCTGCTGGTTTCACCATCGTTGCAACCAGCGGTACGGCGAGTTATCTGAATCAACAGGGGATTTTGGCTGAGTCGATAAATAAAGTGAAAGAAGGGCGCCCTCACTGTGTCGATGCAATCAAGAGTGGCGATATCTGCCTGGTTTTCAATACGACAATGGGGGCTCAATCGGTTGCTGATTCCTATTCAATCCGCCGCTCAGTCATCATCTATGAAATAGCCTATTTCACCACGATGGAAGGAATTAAGGCAGGAACGGATGGTATTTTGGCCATGCTGAGAGAAAATCTTGACGTTAAGCCATTACAAGAGTATTATCCCGCCCATTGATGGTAAACAAAATCGAGTAATAAACCAGTGGGCGGTCTTTCCGTCCACTGTTTTTTTTGAGGAGTAGTTAGAATGGATGATTCAATTCCGATGACAAAAGAGGGGCATCAGCGCTTACAGGAAGAATTAAAGCAGCTGGTTCGATTTGAGCGGCCCAAAGTGGTACAAGATATAGCTGAGGCCCGTAGTCACGGAGATTTATCTGAAAATGCTGAATATGATGCGGCAAAAGATCGGCAAGGTTTTGTTGAAGGGCGGATCAAGGAGTTGAATCATAAAATTGCCGTCGCGCAGGTCATTGATCCCACCATAATCAAGTCTGACAAAATCGTCTTTGGGGCTAAAGTGACTCTGTTTGATATCGATACCGAAAAGGAAGTCACTTACCAGATTGTTGGTGTTGATGAAGCGGATATCAAAGTTGGTAAAATTTCTATCAGTTCTCCCGTCGGTCGGGCCTTAGTTGGTCACCAAGTCGATGAAGAGGTGAATATCAACGTCCCATCAGGGGTTAAGATTTATGAAGTCACTGGCATAGAATATAGTTAAATTAAAACCGGAATTACGGTTCGTCACAGTTTTAATTAATTTTATATTTTTTACGGGGTATTTCCATGACTGGGAATGCCCCGTTTTTCTTGCAATTTAAAGCTTATTCTGGGAAAATCCAGAGAACATTTCTTCAATCTTTGCCCCATTTCTGGAGGTAACAATGGCTCCCAAAATCACTAAAGATATGACTTTTTATCAAATTTTACAGATGGATCCAAAGGTTGCCAAAGTTCTGGACAGCTATAATATGGATTGTGGGGGATGTCTTGGAGCAACAAGCGAATCTATCGCTCAAGGTGTCAAGGCACATGGTTTTGACCTTGATGAAATCCTTGCTGCGCTGAATGACATTTTTGCAGATTAAGCCCACTCTATGTCGGCTAACAACTCACAATCCAACCACCAACTCAAATTGAATCAAACGCTCGATACTTTGCATGGTGTCGGGCCACGAATGCTTCCCAAGCTTAAAAAACTTGGTCTGGTCACCGTAGAAGATGCCCTCTATCATCTGCCAATTAGGTATGAAGACCGTCGTCAGCTTAAAACAATCAACCAATTAAGAGACAACCAGCAGGAAGTTTTTGTCGGATCTGTCCTGGCTTCGGGCGAAACCGTCACCACGCGTAGCCGTAGACGTATTTATGAGGTGATTGTTGGTGATAACAGCGGAAAAATATCATTAAAATGGTTTCGCTACCGCAAGCCTTGGCTGCAAAAACGTTTTCCGGTAGGACAAAAGGCCATTTTTATTGGTGAAATTAAACGCTTTGCTGCGATTCGCGAAATTCATCATCCCGATTCTGAACTCCTTAGTTCCAGTCAGGACCTGCAACAGTTATTACAATCAGACCCTCTCAATTTTGGTAGAATTCTTCCCGTTTATGCTCTTACAGAAGGGTTGACGCAGAAACAGTCGCGCAAAATCTGGCGTCAGTTGGTCGATGAAAATGCCGCTTATGCTCCAAGTTTTATCCCCGTTGATATCCAAAAAAAATATCATTTAATGACAATCCCGGATGCGTTGCAACAGGTTCACTGGCCGGATGAATCGGTAGAATTAGCTGATCTGGAAAGTGGTCGAGATAAAGCGCGATACTCACTGGTGTTTGATGAATTTTTTTACCTGGAGTTGGGGTTGGCATTAAAGAGGGCAGGGGTGCAACTGGAAGAGGGGATCGCTTTCAAATTTACCCATAAGTACACAATTCCACTCAACAAAATGTTGCCATTCAAGCTAACGGATGCACAGCGTCGAGTGCTGGGCGAAATTAAACAGGACATGATGGCTCCACAGCCGATGCATCGCCTGTTACAGGGGGATGTTGGCAGCGGAAAAACCCTCGTTGCTCTGATGTCAGCATTGATCGCCATCGAAAATAATGCACAGGTTGCGGTTGTTGCGCCAACCGAAATTCTTGCTGAACAGCATTATCGAACCTTCAGCCTCTGGCTCAAACAATTGGGATTAAAGACCGTTTTACTTCAGGGGAGCATGTCTGTAGCAGCTAAGCGCGAAGCGCTGCAACAGATTGCTCAAGGTGATGTCGATCTTGTTGTCGGCACCCATGCTGTCCTACAGGAAGGGGTGGAATTTCACCGCCTTGGTCTGGGAGTCATTGATGAACAACACCGCTTCGGGGTTCATCAACGCAGCCTTTTAAAACACAAAGGGGCGAATCCAGACATGCTGGTGATGACAGCAACTCCAATTCCAAGAACCTTATCAATGACTCTCTATGGAGACCTTTCTGTCTCGGTTATTGATCAATTACCTCCAGGCAGGAAGCCGGTCACGACAAAACGATTCAGTTCTTCTCACCGCGACAAAGGCTACCAACTGATAAAACAGGAACTGCAGCAAGGGCGACAAGCTTACGTTGTTTACCCATTGGTTGAAGAATCAGAAAAAAGTGATCTGCAAGCAGCAACCATCGCGGCAGAAGATTTCAGGCAAAATATTTTTCCTGAATTTACTGTCGGGCTTCTCCATGGACGGATGAAAACTGCGGAAAAAGATGCAGTCATGGATTCTTTCAGAAATGGCGATATCCAATTACTGGTCTCAACAACTGTGATTGAAGTGGGTGTGGATGTGCCGAATGCGACAGTGATGATGATAGAACACGCTGATCGTTTTGGTCTCTCACAATTACACCAGTTGCGTGGTCGGGTTGGCCGGGGAGCAGATAAAAGTTATTGTTTACTGATTCCTTCAGAACATTACAGTGCAGATGCGGCACGCAGATTGCGAGTCATGGTGGAAACAGAGGATGGATTTCGCATTGCAGAAGAAGATCTGGAGATACGTGGCCCCGGTGATTTTTTGGGGACACGCCAGGCAGGACTTCCTGATTTCCGGGTTGCCAGCCTATTGAAGGACACCCGAATTCTGGAGGCGGCTCGCCAGGAAGCTTTTGCATATGTTATAAAGACTGATCAATTGGGTACTGCAGAGGCAGCCCCGATAAAAAAAGAGCTGCTACGTCGCTGGGGTGGCAGGCTAGAATTAGCAGCAATCGGATAAAAAGCAGGCTGGTTAGCGTTTCAAGCTGAAGGAAAAATCCCCTCTAGCTCCCCTTTGTGAAAGGGGGAGTGAGGGGGATTAACGGTTTTACTGTTTTTAAGGAGATGACTATGCAAGCAATACGGGTTCACAAATTCGGTGGTTCAGAGGTCATGCACTATGAAGAAGCTCCTGAACTCACCCCTGATAAAAACCAGATAATAATTGAAGTTAAAGCGATTGGGGTCAATCCTGTTGACACTTACATTCGCGCTGGAACATATCCAATAAAACCAGATCTTCCGTATACACCGGGTAAGGATGCTGCCGGAATTATTAAGGAAGTTGGTTCTGCGGTCAAGAAAAGAAAAGTCGGTGACCGGGTTTATATTTGTGGATGTATTTCAGGCAGTTACGCAGAAAATATCCTTTGTGAAGAGGAACAGGCTTACGTTCTGCCAGATAATGTAAGCTTTAGCGCTGGATCAGCACTTGGAGTGCCATATAGTACAGCTTATTTTGCCCTGAATTATCGTGCGCATGCTTTGCCGGGGGAAACCTTGCTGATTCATGGTGCCAGTGGAGCCGTAGGACTTGCAGCCATACAGATCGCAAAAGCTAACGGTTTAGAAGTTATTGGCACTGCAGGAACTGAACATGGATTGCAACTGATAAAAGATCAGGGGGTTATCGCGGCGTTGAACCATAACACTGAAAACTATCTTGATGGGATTGAAGAACTGACCGAGGGTGCAGGTGTTGATGTGATTTTGGAGATGCTGGCCAATGTCAATCTAGCCAAAGACCTCAAGTTATTAGCGAAGTATGGCCGGGTCGTAGTGATCGGCAATCGTGGTTCAATTGAAATTGATCCACGTGACACAATGGGTAAAAATGCATCAATCCTCGGGATGTCTTTATTCAGTGTCGAAACAAAAGAGTTCAAGCAAATTCACGCAGCGATTAAAGCAGGGCTGATTGATGGACGCTATCAACCAATCATCCATTCTGAACTCCCTCTGGCTGATGCTGCCAAGGCTCATGATTTGGTAATGCTGAACGGGGTGAATGGGAAGATTGTCTTGCTACCATAGTTAGAACGAAAGATAGCAATATACTTTAGTTTACATAATATCTATTATGCGACGTTAGATATCTACCAACCCATAGCGGGGTCTGCTCATGACCTCGCTATTTAATCCAATCCCCTATCTACGCCAATGACGTGGCACACTGTTGAAACGAGCGTAACGTTCCAACTTGGCGTACAACTCTGCTGCTTTGTTTTTTTGCTGCAGAATAAAATTTTCAATCTTTTCTTTCCTGCTGGTGGATAGTCTTGCATAGGACGAGTCACTTTTTCCGATCGACTCTTCCTGCTGTTGCCAGTATTCGTTATAAAAGCCAAACTCCTTGAAGTTAGCCTGCCACCATGATCTGTTGCGCCCTGCTGGCAGATTTTGTGCGGATGGGATCAGATTTGCAACCAGCCTATGTTTCGTCGGATCAATGGTCATAGTGTAGCTAGACAAAACATCCATGCCGATCAGTCCCTGGTAATGACTCGATGACATGCCGGAAACAATATGGGCTGGAATAAATTTTTCAGTTATCTCTCCCATCGTCAATTCATCAATAATGGTTTTGGTCGCAATTTTCTGGCCACCAATACCGGAAATAACCACCATAAGCCGGCCACCTTCTTCATCAAACAGATTGAGACGATCAGCCAGGCTATTTGAAATAACCAATCCGGGAGAACCGGTATCAACCATCATAGGAACCGTAACTTGGCCATTGAAGGTGACATCGATAATAACCCGATTTGCGTAGCCTTCTTTAGCGGTGTATGGAATGGAGATAGGTTTTTTACTGACATCATTTGCACCCGAAGCGCTGTTGTTTTCGACGGGTTCAGAACTATTATTATTTATAGTTATACTTGAACTATTGGGTTGATACTCATTGTTTTTATTGCGAACATCATCTGGTACATCCTGTGGAGAGTTGGAAAAATGAAGCTGTCCGTTATCGTCAACCCATCGGTACATCTGACCACTGGCCATTGTTGCCACGCTGAGACCAATGAACATAGTGATCAGGAAAAAAAATCTGAAAAGAGAAGTTTTTCTGCCTTTAAAGTGGATCATAGAAAACCTGTATTCATAAACAACACATTAAAGAACCTTATAGAAATTCATACCACACTCAACACATTGCCAGCTTGGAGTGTCCCTTTCAAAAGTGCATCCTCCCAGCACAATCCTGCCTTCAGCTAGATTCTCTTCTAGAGCGGCAGTCAATGCCGGGTTCCCATAAAGAAACGATGCAATTCGGAGCGAGTCGCATTCAGGACATTTACGTGGTTTTTTCTTGTATCTTTTCATGATGTTACCATTTTATTGATCTTCAGTTACTTGATCCGCCCCTTCTGCTGTCGATTGTTTTTGACTCTTCTTATTGGCTTCGTCGACTATAGCCTTAAGCCATTTGATTTCTTCTGGATCAAAAAATTTCTGCAGATCTGTACCATAGTTCAGCGCCCAATAGATGTTCGCTGAAGATATCTCAGTTATTCCATGACCGCTTACGGCAAGGTATTTAGCCTTATCATTCGCCCAATCGGTCAATCTGTTAATCGTATCAAACAGCATCAGGTAGGTCTTGTCGTTTGCCTCAACCAATAGCGGCAGCGCACCCTCCTCCTATACTGGATTGTCTTCCTCCTCTAATACCGGAACATAGAAAAGGGAATTAAGAAACAGCTCGTAAAATTGCGACTGCTGTTTCTCATCTTGAGCACAGAGCTTGATGGTATCATCAAGTTTAGTCATGGATTGATCCTTAGAATGGAGTAAAATTGGAGAAAGCATTCCTGCATCTTGTCATTACACTACCTGAAAGATTGTTCACGTTGCTCCCGGTAAAGACCCTGATTGATCTTCTTGAACTTCAATTTCTTCAATCAACGCCGCCCTGAGATCATCAAAGATTTTATTGGCGCGGACCGTGGTCAGATTGTGGGCTTCAACCTTGACACACAAACCGATCCACATGGCATGAAGAGCCGCAATAGCGTCGGAATCGGGGTTTTTCTCGATCAAATTCGCCCATTTTTGTAGTTCGACGGGGTCTTTACAGTAGTCATTGTCATAGACATTTGAGGCAAATGCCGGGTTGGGCAACAGCAAACAGAGGAGCAGGATGATTATTTTCATGATGTCTAACCTTTTGGGTTTTACAGCTTAAGGTTGAGAACTACCCTTCCCCCTCCTGATTTTCTAAATCGGTATTATGTCCCCCGAATTCTGCTCGCAATAGCGTGAATCAAATAATCTTATAAACGTCCCGTTCCAGGGCACCACACACTCATTCCCAGCGATCCCCACGCTTACGACGCAGCTCGATGTCCATGGACTCCACCCGCCCGCGATCACTGATGAACGAGCTGAGTCCCCAACTCACCAGACTGATGATCAG
>JAOZOH010000008.1 GCA_029933365.1 Desulfuromusa sp.
GTTATAAATCATTCTTGGTGGAGGGCCCTTTTGCTGAATGAGAGGATTCCTGTCCTGCAGGAATATTCCTGCGGAACCAGAATGATAATGATTCAGCAAAACCGGGATTGTCCCGGTTCACTTATATCTGGCTATCTACTTGACTCAACTTGTATCGGTTCCCTCCCCCCCGGTGTGAGGGTCAATGCTGTTGGCTTAAGCAAATCCCTCTCAATCCCCCTTTTCCAAAGGGGAAAGTTTCGAAGCTCCCCTCTTTGGCAAAGAGGGGCTGGGGGAGATTCAAAAGCTTAAGTCAACAGTATTAGGTGTGGGGGTGGGTTAGGGTGGGAGGCTATTCTGCAGCAAAAATAAAAAAAGCGGGTCGATTCTGTTACAATCGACCCGCCTGATGAGATGAATTTTTTACTTAGTCTTAGTGGAGTTGTTCCTTTTTGTGACCAAAAATACCTTTCACCATGCCAAAACCTAAAGCAAAAACAGGAATCAATTGGAGAAAGATGATCAATCCACAGACACCTAAGAACAGATAAACCAAAGTCATGCTGTTATCTTCTCTTGCCCCTGTTGCAGCAAAAGCGGGTACGATAGTGGACAAAAAAGCGATTCCGGTAAGACTGAGTTGGGTTATTTTTTTCATGACGTACTCCTTTTATGAATTATGTCAATAATGTTTTAATCAGCTCTATATCGTTTAGTAAGCCTGGACTGCACATTCCACTGCGGAACGGAGCTCTTCGTTGTCTTCCTGGCTATGTGGTTTCAATGCATGGTAGAAAATCCCATCTTCACGAATCCGTTTCAAGGTTTCCAGGGAACTGTCGTCAGACACCAGGATGATACGGAGGTGTTTATTACACTTGCGCATCAAGGCAATGACATCAACCGCGGCGATCTTTTCTTCAAAGGAATCACCCAAAATAACTAGCGGCTCATGCTTCTGCACTATTTTTGCAATTGCATAAGCGGCTGAAGCGGTTGTTTCAACTTCATAATGCGAATTTTCAAAGAAAGTAGCCATCTGCTTCCGTGCAACACTATCGCCATCAGCGATTAATAGTTTACGTGCTTTCATAATTTTGCTCCGTTCTCAGTTAGCGAACCTCTTTGATGAGCTGTGGCTTCTGCATTAAAGAAAACCCCTTTAACAATACCGACAAACAGCAAGGCTGCAGGGATACACTGTAAGCCGATGATTCCACCGAAGAAAATGACGAAGAATTTTATCAGTGGCGTAACACCCAGGCCAAAATCACAAAGCATGAAAGTTCCGGCAAATGCCAATGCGATTAAAACAGCAACCAATCTATAGATATTCTTTTTATTCATAACGTCCTCCTAAGAAGATCATTTGTTTGTCTTATCCTTCTATACAGCAACCGGCATGCCAAGTTTTAAAAATCCCCTAAAGTATTTATTTATCTAGGAAAATCGGTCACTTACAACAGTTCGTCGAAAGTTGGTCCAGAAGCAGATACTGTTTAGCGCAAGAATATTCCTGCGAAACAAGAAAATTCTTACTAAACAGTAAGACAGGAAAGGAAGATCAGATGGTTCTTAAGGGAAAATGCTAATAGGAGAGACAAGCTCAATGATAGAGACAAATACACCTTGAGTCGCGTTTGGGGCTTTCTATAACCTCCCGGCAAGTTAAACTAGTGTCATGTCACGGATCAAATGCCGCATCTTGCTTGTTCTTTTGTGCGTCAACTACGTTGTGTTTTCCGCTGTATAGCTATGGCTATGCAGCAAAAATCACGCCTTGCTGACATACAAAATTCCAGCGCAATTTTGCAACATTTCTTCCGTGACACAACACTAGAGTTATTCGATGCAACAACGGAGAGAGCTACAGACCTTTTTTATGTGCAGCTAAAGACCCTATCGACTGTATGCGAATATGGGCGGGTAGGTCCTTGGCAAAGAGGGTCTTTTTGTCTTGCGCCGTGAGAAGTAGCTGCTTCACCGTGTTGACCAGTTCACGGACATTGCCCGGCCAGTGATAGGCTTCAAGCATGCGTAACAATTCAGGGGAAAGCTGCTTAGTTTCCAGACCATTATCCTGGCAGAGCTGCTCAATATAATAAGTCAACAAGGCTCCAATATCTTCTTTTCGTTCTCCCAATGGCAACAGTTCTATATAACAGCCCCGTAAAATAGCCAAAAGTTCTGCAGAGAATTCTCCCTTTCGCACCTGTTCGTCTAAATCAACATTGGTCGAGGTAATCAGCCTGAAATAATTCTGCTCAACAGGATTATGAATGAGTTTTTGTAGTATTCTCTGGGTATCCACATCCAGATCTTGAATATCATCAAGAAATAATGTCCCGGTCCCCACCTCGACAAGGCTATCTATCATTTGTTGTTTAGCATCTTTTTTACCTACTGTTCCGCAGGAAAGACAAACAAAAGGTTGCGTAGACCGTGGACTTTGCTGATGGATCGTGCGTGCAAATAAATCTTTTCCTGTCCCATTTTCACCAAATAACACAACTGGATCATCGGTTTTGACCATTCTTCCAACAAGACCCAAAGCAACTTTAGTTTTAACATTTTTTGCAATAATATTCCCGGGGACAACCTTGAAGGGTGTTTCTTCAATAGGTGCTTTCTTGCTGATTTTCAAAATATTATCGGAAAAGCTTATATTTAGCTCCTTGTCATCAAGCTCAGGCAAGTCAACTTCTATGATTAACTCTTTAAATAGGTTGAATAACTGATCGGGAGAGTCTTGGGCGGTCAGTAGCTGTTCCCAAAATGGTTTCAATTCTGCTATTTTCAATTTCCGTGTAAAAGTCATCGTCCGATAACCCTTCTGTGAATAATCGCTATGCGCAATATTTTCTGCTCGAAACATTGTCCAGCATTGTGCATGCCAATATTACTGGCAAACCCTATTTAATCGATTCAACTTATACAAACATCGGGGTAAGCGCCCAGAAATAACTTATTCCGTTCTTGAGACCCCATTTTTTTTCAGCAATGCATACAGTCTGGACTGGGATAGGCCAGAGATTCGACAAGCTTCCGGAATATTGTCCCGCGTTAGCGCCATCAATTCTTGCAGATAATCCTTTTCCGCCTGTGCATAGATTGTATCTCGATACTCCTGCAGCTTTGGTAAATTATGAACCACCTGAATAGGTTCATCCGTTGAGATACTGGTCCCCGCTTCCATTTCCGCCCGCCGCACCTGAACCCGGATATGGCTGGGAAGATGTTTAGGGTAAAGAGTCTGATCAAAGCGTGCTGTCGTCAGACTCCGTTCCAAGGTATTTACAAATTCACGGACGTTTCCAGGCCAGGGGTAGCTGATCAGTGTTTCTAGAAATTCAGGGGAAAAACCTTTTGAAGGCAAACCGTACTGATTACAAAATTTATCAATATGGTATCTGGCCAACTCTTTGATATCTTCGCGCCTCTCCCGCAAAGGTGGCAGCTCAATAATAAAGGTGCGCAGCCGGAACAGCAGATCACTACGAAATTCACCGGTCTCCACCATCGCGTCCAGATCGCGGTTGGTTGCCGCGATTAAACGGAAATTACTTTCGACCTCTTTGCTGGCCCCCACAGGGCGAAATCGGTGCTCCTGAAGAACCCGCAGGAAAGACTTCTGCAATGACATAGGGAGCTCGCCAACTTCATCAAGAAACAGCGTCCCTTTATCCGCCTGTCGGACCAAACCATTCTGCGCCCGATCAGCACCGGTAAAAGATCCCCTTTCGTGGCCAAACAACAAGCTTTCAACCAATGTTTCTGGCAGAGAGGTACAGTCGACCACCACAAACTCTTCTTGGCTGCGCAGGCTGTTCTCATAGATCGCCCGAGCAAATAATTCCTTCCCGGTTCCTGTTTCTCCCGTAATAAAAATATTTGCATCACTCTCGGCAGCTTGTGCCACCAGATCCAGACAATTATTCAATGCCGGACTGCTGCCAATAATATTCTCCCGCTTCAGTTGCACAGGTTTCCGGTTATGGCCCGCTTCCTGTTTCTCTTTGCGGTATTGCAGCGCTCTCTCAAGCGAAAGGGTGATCTCCTTGATGGAAAACCCCTTTTCAATATAATCCCAGGCACCACACTTAATCGCCAGTTCGGCACCATTAGGGTCACCAAAACCAGTCATAATAATCACTTCTGGGTTTGATGGGCTTGCTTCTATCGTCGGGAGAGCATCCAGCCCATTGCCATCGGGCATTTTGACATCCAGAAAAACCACATCAAAATCTCCGATGGCAGCAAGGTCAATCCCCTCTTTTAAGGTCATAGCACTCGTTGCCACATGCTTTTTCCGCTCAACCAGCGTTGAGAGGGTAGCACACATCATTTCTTCATCATCTACAATCAGTATCTTTGCCATCTTTTCCTCGCTGAGGATTTAACTCGATTCTAATGCCAATAGCCGCTGTATCACGCGATGAATTTCGCTTCTTTCAACAGGCTTCATCAACACCTCACTAATTCCAGCGGCCTTAGCCTTAGCCGGACTTACTGCCGTATCTGTCTCCGGGGAGGAACCGGAACAGAGAATAATTGGCAGATCAGGGCGGATGTTGAGGATTTCCTGCGCCAACATCACTCCGGTCATATGTGGCATGGTCTGATCTGTAATCAACAGATCAAAGGCATCCGGATCCTTGCGAAACAGTTCCAGCGTTTTGCGACAATCCGTTTCTGCCGTAACCAAATATCCCAAACGTTCCAGCCCCATTTTCATCCCTGCGACATAATCCACTTCATCATCAACAAAGAGAAGGCGTCCTTTGCCGTCAATTGTCTTTACTGGTGAGGTCTTATTAATGATCTTTTCTGTTCCGAGAACCCGGGGTAGCAGAATCACGAAGGTCGTACCAACATTCACAATACTATTGACTGAAATATAGCCGCGATGGTTTTTAATAATTCCATGGACAATCGAAAGACCCAACCCGGTCCCTTTTCCCTGCGCCTTCGTTGTGTAGAAAGGATCAAAGATCCGATCCAGAACATCCCTGGTCATGCCATGCCCGGTATCTGCCACGATCAGTTTCACATAGTCCCCAGGTTGCAGCCCTGGGTAACGAACCATATCCGCTTCTGTTAAGCGCACATCACTCAGATTGATATCTAAAATACCCCCTTTTTCGCTCATAGCATGACCAGCATTGGTGCAGAGGTTCATGATAACCTGGTTGATCTGGGTGGGGTCTGCCGCGATCCTCCCTGATTCGGTATCAAAATTCTGGCGCAGTTCAATGGTTGACGGCAAGGTTGAGCGCAGTAAAGAGCAACTTTCTGCAATAATCTTTTCAAGCTGAACAATTTGTTCCGGCTGTTCTGTCTGGCGACTGATGGTCAAAAACTGTTTCACCAGTTTTTTACCTCTCAATCCCGCTTTAAGGACCAGCTCCATTGAACCATATAATGGGCTGTCTTCAGGGACATCTTCAAGAGTCATCTCCATATTGGTAATGATAATTGCGAGGATATTATTAAAATCATGTGCAATACCTCCCGACAGAGTTGCCAGAGCCTCCATCTTTTGCGCCTGACGAAGTTGATGCTGCAAACCAACCGATTCACTGACATCACGAATCGTTGCCACATAACGCACCACCTGTCCGGAATCGCCAAAAACAGGGGAGACTCGCGCATCCATATCGTATTCTTCACCATTTCTTTTCTTATTGACAAAATGACCACTTAGAGGTTGATTCTTTGAAAAAACCTCGAGAACAGCCTGATAAAAAAGTGGGTTACGTTGAGAACATTCAAAGTCATGAATACTGACCCCAATACTTTCTTCTGCAGGAACACCACAAAGGGCAACAAAACTAGGATTGAGATATTGAATAGTCCCTTCTGCATCAAAAATTATGACCCCATCTGAGGTTTGATCCATAACCGTTGCCTGCATCAAACGCTCTTCCATTTCACGCTGGCTCTCTTTTTTTAAACGTAACGTTTTAATCCCGTAAGATAGATCTCCTGCCAGCTCCTCTAATAGCTGTGCTTCATCGGCATCAAAGGCATGAGGTTTTTCGTTAAAGATCACCAGACTGCCGAAAACTTTTCCGTCATCAACCAGAGGGAGGGCAATACAGGAGGTATAACCGCACTTTTCTACAGATTCACGCCAGGGCCGATATAAAGGGTTGGTCAATATGTTGTGAAATATGGTGATTTTTCCGGTACGGATACTGGTCCCTGCAGGGCCGCGACCACGTTCAGTATCAGCCCAGCTGGCATTTAATGTTTCTAAAAAACAACCTTCAGATCCCCAATGTGCCACTGGGTGTAAATCCTTTTCCGGATTGTCTTTTCCAAAAGCAACCCAGGCCATTTTATGCCCACCAACCTCAACACAGATCCGACAAATCCCCTCCATAAGCTTAAATTCATCTTCAATGCGAGTTATGGCCTTAGTACATTCACTGAAGCTTCGTAATGAACGATTGACCTTTTCCAGAGAGGTCTGAGATTCTTCTATTGCAGTTTCCCAGTAGCGCAACAGCCAGTAGAGCATCCCGGTTGACAGGGCGATAAAAAACCAATGGCTTGGCCCAACTGACCGTTCTGCCAGGGCGGGTTGATTTAACAGTATCGCAAAAAGTTTATCGGAAAAAAGAGCCCAGAAACTACTGAAGGCGAAGAACCCCAATGCAATAGTGAGACAGGTGAATTTTGATGAATTGTTTTTGGTTGTTCTATCCATATCGATCCAAGCCTCTAAAGACAGTATAAAATATATAGTTTATTAAAAAACCCTATCTGTTAATTGATCCCAATAGTAGTGGAAAGTCAACTTATTTCATCGACACTCATTCTCTTTGACGTTTATACAAAAAAAGGCACCCCACAAAGAGGTGCCTTAACAACTGTATTCAGAATCAGTTCGGGGGTGTTTAGTTTCTACTTGCCACCTGAATCCGAATGAGAGCCCTCTGTAGTGCCGCTTCCATGATCATATATTTTTTGTCTTCTTGCGGTAATATTTTGAGAGCATCTTCAGCCCGACCCAATGCGGCCTTGGCGCGAGCCAAATCGATTTCATCCGCTTTTTCTGCGGTATCGACCAAAACAGTGACTGTATCCTGTTCAACTTCAAGATAGCCCCAGTTCACAGCAACATGAAATATCTCTTTTCCCTTACTGTAAGAGAGTTCACCCACCTTTAAGGTTGTCAATAAGGGGGTGTGACCAGGCAAAACACCCAGTTCACCAACAAACCCGGGAGCAGTGATTTCATCCACTTCTTCTGCGAGGACCCGCTTATACGGGGTAACCATTTCCAGTTTTAATGTTTCAGCCATCACGACTGTCCTTTATCTATAAAGCTAGACCAAGTGGTCGATTAAGCCGCCATAGTTTGGGCTTTTTCAATCGCTTCTTCAATAGTACCAACCAGGTAGAAAGCCTGCTCCGGTAAATTATCATGTTTGCCGTCCAGAATCTCCTGAAAGCCCTTGATGGTGTCTTTCAACTCAACATACTTGCCGGGAGAACCGGTGAAAACTTCAGCAACGTGGAACGGTTGCGACAGAAAACGTTGAATTTTACGGGCACGAGCAACAACTTGCTTATCTTCTTCGGAAAGTTCATCCATACCAAGAATAGCGATAATATCCTGCAGATCCTTATAGCGCTGCAAAACAAACTGAACATCACGGGCAACCTTGTAATGCTCCTCACCAATAACCTGAGGATCCAGAATCCGGCTGGTTGAATCAAGGGGGTCAACTGCGGGATAGATTCCTAACTCAGCAATTTGCCGGGAAAGAACCGTGGTTGCATCCAGGTGAGCAAAGGCCGTTGCTGGAGCGGGGTCAGTCAAGTCATCAGCTGGGACATAAATTGCTTGAACTGAGGTAATTGACCCCTTGTCCGTGGTGGTAATCCGTTCCTGTAATTCACCCATTTCGGTTCCCAGAGTTGGCTGATAACCAACCGCGGAAGGAATCCGGCCCAAGAGGGCAGAAACTTCCATCCCGGCCTGGGTAAAGCGGAAAATATTATCGACGAACAAAAGGACATCCTGCCCTTCTTCGTCACGAAAATACTCAGCAACTGTCAGCGCTGACAAAGCGACTCGGGCACGTGCTCCTGGGGGCTCATTCATCTGACCATAGATCAGAGCCGCTTTATCAAGAACACCGGATTCTTTCATCTCTTCCCAAAGATCGTTCCCTTCACGGGTCCGTTCACCAACCCCGGCAAACACTGAAAAACCACCGTGTTGCTGTGCCACGTTGTTGATCAGCTCCATAATCAGAACCGTCTTACCAACACCGGCGCCACCGAACAAACCAATCTTTCCGCCACGAGAATAAGGGGCAAGTAAATCGACAACCTTAATCCCGGTTTCAAATGCTTCAACCTTGGTTGATTGAGACACAAAATCGGGAGCAGGACGGTGGATCGACCAGGTTTTATCTGTATCAACAGGACCCGCTTCATCAACCGGCTCACCAATAACATTGAGAATCCGGCCAAGAGTTTTGGGACCAACCGGCATTTGAATCTGATCGCCGGTGTCGAGAGCTTCTTGTCCACGCACCAAACCTTCGGTTCCATCCATGGCAACAGTCCGAACGGTATTTTCACCTAAGTGCTGTGCAACTTCACAAACCAGATTCCACTCACTGTCTCCCAGAGAGGGATTGGTCAGTTTAATCGCATGGTAAACTTCTGGAAGTTTACCCGGTTCGAACTCAATATCGACAACAGGACCAATAACCTGTGTAACCTTTCCCTTGTTCATAATCAACCTTTCCTCCTTATCCCGTTGGAATAAGCCGCTTGTATAGATAAACCTTACTCTTTATTTTATTTTATTGACTCAGCACCCGAGACAATTTCCATTAACTCTTTGGTAATTGCTGCCTGACGCGCTCGGTTGTACTGCAGGGTCAGTTTACCGATCATTTCGGTCGCATTACGGCTGGCACTATCCATTGCTGACATCCGCGCACCCTGCTCCGAAGCATATGATTCAAGCAAACTACGAAAGATCTGTACCTCAACCATTTTAGGCAAAAGGTGAGACAGAACTTCACTACGATTCGGTTCATAAATATAGTCGACAACATTTTCTTCTGCCGCTGCAGATTCATCTGGTTGAATGGGTAAAACCTGCTCAAACGTGACATTTTGCACAATGGCACTCTGAAAGGCGTTGTAAATCAGATAAACAGCATCATAAGTTTCATCGGTATAGGATTTAACCACTTCCTGACCGATTAATTGTGCGGTTTTGTAGGTCGCATCTGCGGTGATATTTTCATGCGCCTTGATAATCTTGTCACCAATCCTATTTTTTAAAAACTCACGCCCTTTACGGCCAATGATCATGAGGTCAAGTTCAGCATATCCCTGCTCATTAGCGCGAATATAACGTTCTGCTTCTTTCGAAACATTGGCATTAAAACCACCGCACAAGCCGCGATCCGCGGTCATCAAGACAACTAATGCTCGCCCGGTTCCACGTTGGCTGAGAAGTGCATGGGCATCGGACTCCTCACGCTTGGCGAGGTTAGAAAGTACCGCATGCAACTTCTCCGCGTAGGGGCGGGCAGCAACAGCAGACTCCTGGGCACGGCGCAATTTAGCCGCAGCGACCATCTTCATTGCTTTAGTTATCTGCTGGGTGTTTTTAACCGAGCCGATCCGCTTTTTTATGTCTTTCAGACTTGGCATCTATTCAACCTTTTTTATAGCGATCAGGCTGTAAACTGATTTTTGAACTCTTCCAGAGCCGCTTTGATCTGACTTTCAAGGCCATCATCAATTTTATTTTTCTCGGCTAGTTCCTTAATAATATCAGCATGCTGAGCTTCCATGAAGGCAATCATCTCTCCTTCATAACGCTGCACCACCGTCGTTGGGTAGTCATCAAGAAAACCATTATTGGCGGAAAAAATTGCTAAAACCTGAAGTGCTACCGACATAGGCTGATACTGGCCCTGCTTAAGAATTTCAACCAAACGGGCACCGCGGTTGAGCTGCGCCTGAGTTGCCGCATCAAGGTCAGAACCAAACTGGGCAAAAGCAGCCATTTCACGATATTGAGCCAGTGCCAGACGCAAAGTACCAGCAACTTGTTTCATCGCTTTGACCTGTGCTGAGCCGCCAACCCGTGAAACGGACAAGCCAACGTTGATTGCCGGGCGGACACCTGAATAAAACAGGTCGGTCTCAAGGAAAATCTGACCATCGGTTATAGAGATAACGTTGGTTGGAATATAGGCAGAAACATCACCTGCCTGAGTTTCTATGATTGGCAGTGCGGTCAAGGAGCCGGCACCTTCAGCATCGTTTAATTTTGCAGCACGCTCCAGCAACCGGCTATGCAGATAGAAGACATCACCGGGGAATGCTTCGCGGCCTGGTGGCCGACGCAACAAGAGGGACAACTGTCGATAAGCAACTGCCTGTTTGGACAGGTCATCATAAATAATCAGGGCATGTCTACCATTGTCACGGAAGAATTCACCCATGGTTACGCCGGTGTAAGGCGAAATAAACTGGAGTGGAGCGGGATCAGAGGCTGTCGCGGCAACAACAATGGTATAATCCATGGCACCATGATGTCTGAGCTTTTCCACCACCTGAGCAACGGTAGAGCGTTTCTGCCCGATAGCAACATAGATACAAATAACACCGTTACCCTTCTGGTTGATAATGGTATCAGTTGCTACAGCAGTCTTACCAGTTTGGCGGTCACCGATTATCAGCTCGCGCTGTCCCCGACCGATGGGTACCATAGCATCAATTGCTTTAAGACCGGTCTGCATTGGTTCATGAACCGACTTTCGGGCCACGATTCCAGGAGCCTTAATTTCAACCTGGCTATAGGTTTCAGTCTGAATGTCACCCTTGCCATCAATTGGGACACCAATACCATTGACAACCCGACCAACCAGAGCTTCACCAACTGGTACCTGCACAATCTGCTCGGTTCGTTTGACCAGGTCACCCTCTTTGATATGTTCAGCATCACCAAGAATAGCGGCGCCAACATTATCTTCCTCAAGGTTCAGAACCATCCCCATAACACCACCAGGGAATTCAAGGAGTTCTCCGGACATGGCTTTGTCAAGACCGTGAATACGGGCAATACCATCGCCAACGGAGATAATGGTCCCTGTTTCACTGACCTCGACTTCGCGGCCGAAGTCTTCGATCTGCCGCTTGATAATCGCGCTTATTTCTTCTGCTCTGATTTCCATAATAGTTTGTTACCCCTTTGCTAATTTATCTGCAATCCGTTTCAGCTGGGTTTTCACACTGCCATCAAAAAGTTTACCGCCCATCTCAGCCTGGAGGCCGCCGATCAGCGATTTATCTGTTTCAACACTCAAGACCACCTGCATCCCGGTCTGTTTTTCCAGCCCTTGCTGGATCTCTTCTGCACGCTTCTTGGTCAATTTATTTGCTGCCTTGATATTCGCCCGAATGACTCCTGACAACTCTTCAGCAATTTTGCGATAGTTGATATCAATCTGTGGCAAATAAGTAATCCGCCCTTTCTTAAGCAGTAAATCCAGAAATTTAGACATTCCATCACTCAACTTAAGAACCGCCGCAATATCGTGCATAATCGCGGTCTTCTTGGCCAAAGGAAAAGTCGGGCTGTCGAGCAGTAAGCGCAACAGATCTTCTTTTTTCAATACCGCTGCAACTCCAGCCAACTCTTCAGCGTACTGCGAAACCTGCTTCTCTGCAGAAGCAATATTCAGCAATGCTTTGGCGTATCTTATAGAAATCGCACTGTTACTCAATGTAACTCTCCCACCTTCTGCATATACTCATCAATCAAACGAGTATCATCATCTTTGGTGAAGTTCTTCTTCAACAGTTCCTCTGCAACGCTAACTGCCAACTGAACGGCCTCACGTTGTAATTCAGTTCGCGCCTTAGCCACTTCTATTTCAGCAGCTTTTTCGGCATCCTGTTCAATGGTTATGGCCATTGCTTTGGCATTTTCGATAATTTTTTGCTTTTCCAGTTCGCCTTCACGACGGATAGCGGCACCGATCTCAGCTATTTCTTCTGTTGCTTGAGCCAGTTTGCGATCATATTCTTCAAATTTTTCTTCTGCTGCTTCTTTGAGTATCTTGGCCTCGGTCAGGTTTTTTTCGATCTCTTCCCGACGTCCAGAAAAAGCTTTTTTGATTGGTTTGCGCAAAAAATAGACGAGGATGGCAACAACAATCCCAAAATTAAGAACTCGATAGAGAAAGTCCTTTAGCAACACGCCACTAGCGACATGATGACCACCTTCAGCAGAGGCAAAAGCGATACCACTGATGAGTCCAACCAGAAGTAGCGATAAAAGAACCGCTGTGACTTTACTGCGCATATTACTTAACCCTTCTTCGCTTTAAGCCAATTCACGGCCAAGAATTTTAGTTGCAATCTGTCCAGCTAAAGACTTGGCTTCACCCTGCAAGGTTTTTCTTGCATCTTCAGCTTCATCAGCAACCTGAGCTTTAATCGCCTGTAAGCGAGTGGTTGCCTTCCTATGAGCCTCTGATAGAAGGGTCGCCTCCACTTCGGTCGCCGCTTTCTTTAACTGATTTCGCTCTTCATTGGCGAGAGCTTTGGCATCATTGAGTTGCTGCTGATACAGCCGCATTTTTTCATCAATCCCGGCTTCCAGCTCCTTAGCCCGAGCGTATGAACCCTCTATTTTTTCTCGCCGCAGGGTAATTATTTTAGCTAACGGCTTATAGAGCAGCTTATTCAAAAGAAGCAAAAGAATTATGAAGTTCAGAAACTGTAGACCAAGGGTCCAGTCAACGCTAATCACCTAGCTCACCTCTTTAGTATGAAAGACAGCTCTTACTGTATACTGTATACAATTCATCGATTTTGAGAATGGGGGTTGAATAAAGAAGCGGCATAGCTATCATAATTCAACAAGCGATGTCAAGTCACTGTTTCCTCAACCAATTAATTTTCTAGCGAGTTTTCACTCAATCTAAATTGCCACATTATATCTGGGGCCGTAATTTCTCTGCTTACGATTTATTTCTTTTTTTCTTGCGCCGGTTTTGGGTTCGCAACAGATTGGCTCCCGGGCATCTTAATTTCGCCATTAAAGAGAACTTTCTCATCTATCTTCAACGATGGAGTTTCAATGCTTCCGGTAACTTGCGCTGGCGCCCGTAATTCAACCATCGTTGTCGCCTTAATATCTCCCTTAAAATGGCCGCTAAGAACCAACGCCCCGACATTGATACTGCCTTCAATCTCGGCAGACTCACCAACAATCAACGTATCACTTGAACTGATTTCTCCAGAGTAAATCCCATCAAGGCGTACCATTTCATCAAAACTCAGTTTCCCCTCAAACCGGCTTCCTGGACCGAGAAATGCTTTAATATCGGCCTTGTCTATTGCTATTGGCTTTTTCATTGTAGTCTGCTCCTGTTTTTTATTTCCGAACATTTGATTCACCACTTTCCATTTGTTTTGGTGCCGGATTAAATATCCAGTAAATCCACAATACGACTCAACTCAGCCTGATCGTGATAGCTGATTTCTATCCGCCCCCCCTTCCCCTTTGCAACGAGCTTTACCCGGGTTCCAAATTGTTGTTCAAGAGCATTTTCAAGTGCCACCCGATTGGGGTCAACAGGCTTTTCCACTGCACCTTTAGGTGCTTTAGCCACAAACATATTTTTTATTTTCTTAATCAGACTTTCAGTTTCACGCACCGAAAGACTTTTCCTGATTATCTCTACACTCGCTTCGATAATATCTTCATCCTGCTCTAAGGCCAATAAAGCTCGCGCATGTCCCATACTTAATCGCCTGGCAATCAAATCATTCTTAACTTTCTCTGGTAACCTCAATAATCTTAGAGAGTTAGCAACCGTTGAACGATCCTTCCCCACCCGCTTCGCTACCTCCTCTTGGAGCAGGTCAAAACTGTCCATCAGGAAGCGGTAAGCCTCCGCCTCTTCTAGGGAGTTAAGGTCTTCTCGCTGAATGTTTTCTATCAGCGCAATTTCCATCGCCCAATCTTCAGAAACATCTTGGATCACCACGGGAACACGTTCTAGCTTCGCCTTTTGTGCCGCCCGCCAACGCCGTTCCCCGGCAATAATTTGGTAAGAGTCACCCTGCCGGCGCACAACTAAGGGCTGTATAATCCCCTTTTCTTTAATAGAAGCAACCAGCTCAGCCATCTTGGTGTCGTTAAAAGTCTTCCGCGGTTGACGGCTATGCGGTTGCAGTTCTTCAATCGGACAGGAGAAGTATTTCTTTCCCCCTTCCTGCGCTGCGGAATTTAATAGCGCACCAATCCCTTTGCCCAATGCGGGCCGTTTTACTTTAGCCACAAGCCCCTCCTGCCAATACTTCTTGGGTTAAATTTATATATGCTTGCGCCCCTCGCGAGCCGATATCATAGGTCAATACCGGCTGACCATAGCTGGGAGCTTCTGACAAACGGACATTACGCGGCACAACTGTACGGAAGACTTTATCGCCAAAGTGAGCCCGTATTTCATCACTGACCTGATGACAAAGATTATTGCGGCCATCAAACATGGTCAGCAAAATTCCATTAATATCAAGTTCCGGGTTTAATTCTTGTTGCACAAGTCGGATCGTCTGCATCAACTGCCCCAACCCTTCCATCGCATAAAACTCGCACTGTAACGGAACCAAGACTGAGTTCGCTGCGGAGAGAGCATTCACTGTGAGTAAGCTGAGTGAAGGCGGGCAATCGATGATTATATATTCATACTGAGAGAGTAAGTCGTCTATGGCAAACTTCAATTGTTTTTCCCGATCAGGAGTATCAATTAATTCAATCTCAGCACCGATTAAATCCGTATTGGAGGGCAACACATCAAGGTAGTCCAAGGCGGTTCCCTGGATTACATTGCGAGCGACTTCCTCTCCCAACAAAACATTGTAAACTGTCGATATTACTTCTGTTTTGTCGATTCCAAGGCCACTACAAGCGTTCGCCTGTGGATCCATATCTATCAATAACGTTTTCTTTTCAGCAGCAGCCAACGATGCAGACAGATTAACAGCCGTTGTTGTTTTGCCAACCCCGCCCTTCTGATTTGCAATGGCGATAATCTTTGCCATTTAGGGAACTCCTTTAAATTATTGATCTGTTGACCAAAGACAATTATCAAGAAATATTGATATGCAAAGCGGTGAGAGTATCATATGCAGGAGCGAAATTCAGCCATTATTGTTATTAGAGAGACTATCTTCTGGCTTTTTTATAATGATGATCTGCCTGGCAGCAGATGAAAAAGGGAGGACATAGTCAATAACTAGTGGCGCACACATATTAGCTTGCAACACTTCACTTACCCCACTTAGCTCTTCTCGCCCCTCTGGGCCCTTCATCGCCAATACTCGCCCCCCCGGTTTTAGCCAAGGGAGAGCATAGCGAAGATAGGTTTCAAGCGAAGTAAACGCGCGACTTATGATTAGATCATGCGTTCCTTGTCCTAATCCTGTTGCACCTGAATCTTCAATTCGGGATTGTCTCGCTGAAAAGTTATCCAATTGCAGCATTCTCTTGATGTGTTTTTGGAAATTCACTTTCTTCCCCACACTATCGATTGACACAATATTAATGGTTGGTTCTGCAATTGCTAACGGGATTCCCGGCAATCCACCACCTGACCCCATGTCCACAATCTGCTTTGCCGCGCCAAGGTGTGGTAACACCAGCAACGAATCGATCAAGTGCTTCTCTACCGCCTCGTCAGGATTGCGGATAGATGTCAAATTTATCCGCTGGTTCCAACGTAAGAGTTCTTCCTGGAAACATATTTCCCTGGATAGAACATCTTCAGGCAACTGCAAACCAACTCGTAACAACCCCTCAGCGAGGAGATCAAGCATGATATTTTTTGCGCAGGTAGATATGGATAACCGCTATTGCCGCAGGAGTGACTCCCTGGATTCTCCCCGCCTGTCCAAGGCTTCTTGGTTTGATTTTATTGAGTTTTTCACGCACCTCAGTGGAAATACTTTGAATTTTTGTGTAATCAATATCTATGGGTATTTCTACTTCTTCCTGTTCACGGAATCTTTCGACCTGCTCAAGCTGTCTCTTAATGTAGCCCTCATACTTAACCGCAATCTCTACCTGTTCAAGAGCTTGTCGTGAGAAGTCTCCCAGTTCGGGACATACAATTTCAAGCTGCTTTATACAAATTTCAGGGCGTCGTAACAATAACTCCAAACTTAGACCACTTTTCAATTCACCTAATTTCAGAGCGTCTACAACCTCTCGGTCCGCTGAAGTGACACTTTTAGTTTTTATGAGATCTCTAGCAGCACCAACCTGTTCCTGTTTATTTAGGTATTTTCCCCATCTTACGTCACTTACCAGTCCAATTTTACGCCCCAGTTCGGTCAATCTCTGATCTGCATTATCCTCACGCAACAGCAAACGATATTCGGATCGGGAGGTAAACATCCGATAAGGGTCTGTTGTAGGTTGAGTTATAAGGTCATCAACCATAACCCCAAGGTAACCTTCGTCTCTGCCAATAATTATAGGTGATTTTTCTTGACACTGCCGAGCCGCATTGATTCCCGCAAGCAGACCCTGCCCTGCAGCTTCCTCATACCCTGATGTGCCATTAATCTGACCGGCATGAAACAATCCCGCAACAACTCTTGTTTCCAGGCTTGCCTTTAATTGCATCGGTTCGACGAAATCATATTCAATAGCGTAGCCCGGTCGCATTATCTCTACGCGCTCGAAACCAGTCATTGATCGAAAATAGGCCAACTGCACATCTGGTGGTAAGGAAGTCGACAAGCCACTAGGATACATCTCACTGCCACGAATCCCTTCCGGCTCAAGAAACGACTGGTGGCTTTTTTTATCAGGAAAACGGACAACTTTATCTTCAATTGAAGGGCAATAACGTGGACCAACCCCCTCAATAATACCTGAATACAATGGCGACTTATCCAGCCCATCACGGATTATTTGATGCGTTCGCTCATTCGTTTCTGCAATATAACAGTCAACCTGCTCTCGTTCTATCTTCTCGGTCATAAAAGAAAACGGCTTAATATCCCGGTCCCCAGGTTGCCTCTCCAGTTTTGAGAAATCGATCGAGCGGGCCGATAGCCTTGCAGGTGTCCCCGTCTTCAATCGCCCCACCCGCAAACCAATATTTTTCAAAGATCCGGAAATCCCCTCAGCAGACGGCTCTCCCGCACGACCACCGGCATAATGGTTCAACCCAATATGGATCAGACCACGCATAAAGGTTCCCGTGGTTAAAACAACCGTCTCCCCATAAAAAGTGATACCTTCTCTAGTTTTAACTCCTGCTATTCGACCCCGTTCAACCAGCAAGTCATCAACTAACCCTTGCTTTAAATCCAACATTAATTCTTGCTCTATAACATTTTTCATTCGCGCACTGTAGGCCATCCGATCCGCCTGCGCCCGAGCAGCTCGCACAGCAGGCCCCTTACGCGTATTGAGTCGACGGAACTGAATTCCGGTCGCATCAATATTCAACCCCATCTCCCCGCCCATGGCATCAACCTCATGGACAAGATGTCCCTTCGCCAAACCACCGATAGACGGATTACATGACATCTGCGCAACAGTATCCAAACCAATTGTCAGCAACAGCGTCGAACAACCCATCCGCGCTGAAGCCAGTGCCGCCTCACAACCAGCATGACCAGCGCCAACCACAATAACCTGATAGTCTTTTGAGTAACTACTCATCTCATCCGCAATTCTCAGTGTTTCACGTGAAACACTGACCTACCTATTTACCAATACAAAAACCGGAAAAAATATCGTCAAGCAGGGCCTCAGTGGAAGTCTCGCCCGATATCTTCCCTAAATGCTGAAGAGCTTCGCGAAGCTCAAAAGCCAACAACTCCAAAGCAGAATCGCCATCCAACAAAACTAACGCCCGATCGAGGCAATCCAGACAGAAAAGTAAAGCTTCATAGTGACGTTGTTCGGTAAGCATAACCGACTCAGATGCCCCTCTTTGCTCACCAACCAAAAAAGCAGAGATACCGTTCCTTAACTCATCAAGCCCTAATTCCGTTTTAGAGGATACTCGATAAACTGGAAAATCACAAAAAGACAGATCACCGCAGCCATCCGCAAGATCTGACTTGGTTGAGACCAAAAGGGCGGGAGAACCTACACATCTATCATGAACATAAAAATCAAAATCATCTAGCTTCTTACTGCCATCGATGACAAACAAAACCAAATCCGCTGTAGAAATTTTTCCTTCTGCCCTTCTAACACCCTCTGCCTCTACTAGGTCCACCGAACTACGCAAGCCAGCCGTATCAATGAGACGCAAAGGAACACCGTCAATCACACAACCTTCTTCAAGAAAATCACGGGTTGTCCCGGGAATCTCCGTCACTATCGCACGTTCCTCACCTAAAAGAGCGTTTAACAAAGAACTTTTTCCAACATTAGGTTGCCCCAAAAGCAAAATTGACGCACCCTCAGACAAAACCCTCCCTCGACCATAACTATTTGTAATTATTGATATTTCATTCTTTATATAGGAGATAGAGCTGCCAATCTCAACAAGATCTTCTTTAGGTAAATCTTCCTCGGGAAAGTCTATCCAAGCTTCAGTTAAAACCAGGGCATGTTTTAAGCTGGCAGTAAATGAGTAAATTTCTCGACTCAATGCACCACCCACCTGATCGAGAGCTAACTTGCGCGAAGAATCTGTTTTTGCATGAATAAGACTGGAAACAGCCTCAGCCTGCGACAGGTCCAACCGGCCAGAGAGGAAAGCACGGTAAGTAAACTCACCAGGTTCAGCCAAACGAAGACCGTGTGATTGATATAATTTAAGGATGGATTTTACAACCTGCTGACCACCATGACATTGAATTTCCACAACATCTTCACGAGTATAGGTATGGGGTGCGGACATATAAACAGCCATCACCTCATCAACCAGACCACCAGAACAATCCTTCAGAATGCCATGATAAAGATGGTGTGACTCAAGTGCTGCAGGAACAGCAGAGGGCTTAAAATAACATAAAAGCGCCGACAAGGCATCGGCACCAGAAATCCGGACAATTGCAATACCACCCTCACCGGGAGCGGTTGCGGGTGCAATAATGGTATCTGTCATATTCATTTGTAACAACAATCACGTCAGTCAGGCTGGCGTTTAATGAGATACTGTTGGAGAATTGTGAGAAGGTTATTGGTCAGCCAATAAAGAACCAACCCAGATGGGAAATTTAGGAACATGAAGGTAAAAACAACTGGCATCATCAACATGATTTTTGCCTGGGTCGGATCCATGTTGGTTGGTGTCATTTTCTGTTGCAAAAACATCGTCACCCCCATAATCAGTGGCGTAACGTAGTACGGGTCTTTTGCGGAGAGGTCAGTTATCCACAACATAAATGGCGCATGACGTAACTCTATAGAACCAAGTAACACGCGATAAAGGGCGAAAAAAACCGGAATCTGGATCACCATAGGCAAACACCCGCCCAAAGGATTAACTTTATTGTCTTTATAGAAAGACATCATCTCCTGATTGAGTTTTTGTTTGTCCTTTCCATGTTTTTCACGCATTTTCTTCATTTCAGGCTGAAGTTTCTGCATCCCCTTCATAGACTTATAGCTCTTTTGCGTCAAAGGCCAGAATATCAGCTTTATACAAACCGTTAATAAAATGATGGCAAACCCGTAATTACCTATAAATCCATAGAAAAACTTCAACACCACCATCAACGGCTTAGACAGAGGATGAAAAAAACCATAATTAATTGCATTTTCAAACTGATGGCCACTTGCTGATAAAAACTCATCCTGCTTGGGTCCAAAATAGGCAGTATACGTAAAAGATGCTTTTTGATCTTTAACCAGACTGATGTCCGCAGAAGTGAATTTATTTTCAACAAACCCCTCACCAGAGTTTATAAAAAGTTGCTCCGAGGCCTCTTTGGGGTTAATCACGTTTAAAAAATACTTCGACGTGTATCCAGACCAGACAATATTGCTTTTATAAATTTTGGGCGACTTTTCCAGGTTAGCTGGCTTATCTTCTTCCAAATCCTCCCCATTAAAAGTCACCGGTCCAACAAACGTGTACATCTGTGACTTATCGTCTTTATCCCAAGGGCTGACCAAAGAAAGATTCAAACGACCGTTGACTAACTTGTCAGAGTTATTAATGAGCTGAACACTCAGGTCAAAGGAGTACGAAGAGGGGTGGAAAGTATAGTTCTTTACAACGGTCAAATCATTAATTGAAGCAACAAAACTAACCGTTATGTTTTCGTTTTTTACTTCTATCGCATCTCTATTGTCCAGAATTTTATAGTTTAAATTGACGGGGAGATAAAGACCATCACTGCCTGCCGTTTTTAATGTTGAGAGAGTGAAATTTTCACTATCCAAAAGACTGAAAGTAGCAGAATCCAGATCATTTGTTTCTTTGTATTTTTTTAAAATAATAGAACGAACCGTAGCACCCATTGTTGATATTTTAATATCATAATAATCGGAAGATACACTCAAGAAAGATTCTTTTTCATTGGTATCAACCAGAACCTCGGGGCTTGGTGTGCCAGTGGCCTGACTAACTTGTGGCTCTTCTGGTTTGACCTGTGGTTCTTGCACTACCCTTTCAACCGGAACCACTTGTGGCGCTGGTGGTTGAGGTGTGAAAAAAAGGCTGTATCCCGACCACAGTAAAACAACAAGAACAACAGCAATGATGGTACGGTTATTATCCATTTTTAAATATCCTGATTTTTAATTGAAGGTACGGGATCGTAGCCACCTGAATGATATGGATGACACTTAAGTATTCGTTTAACGGCTAAATAGCTGCCCTTAAATAATCCCAAAGTAAGAATGCTTTCCCGCGCATAATTGGAGCATGTTGGATAAAACCGACAAGAACGGGGGGTATAGGGTGATATGCAATAACGATAAACATCAATTAAAAATATGAATATGTATTTAATCATCTATGGTTTCCGTCAACAAAAACACCTTTTTCAACTCAATATTAATTTCCGAAAAGGAAAGAAGAGCCGCGCCACGCCTGGCAATAACAGAATAATCCTTTAACCCAGGATATAAATGACTACTTACACGGAAAAATTCTCGTGTTATTCTTTTCAGTCTATTTCGTTCCACAGCATTACCAACCTTGCGTGAAACGGTTATACCTAAGCGCGAATTATTTAACGTATTGTCAAATACCAGAAGCACAAAATGGGGTGCATAAAATTTACACCCCATTTTTCTGACTAATTGATATTCCCAGGATTTGCGCAAGCGACAAAATTTGGGATAACTGTTATCCATAAATTACTTTATAGGTATTGCAACCGTCAATAATTTACGCCCACGGGAACGTCGGCGATTAATAGTGTGTCGACCAGCTTTAGTTTGCATTTTTTTACGAAAACCATGGGTTCTCTTACGCTTGATACGACTTGGTTGAAACGTACGTTTAGACATATTAAATAACCTCCATTTTCAAAACTGACAAAGCAGTATCTTTAATCATAACAGAGAGAGTAAGTCAACAAAAAAACCAAAAAAAATATACTGGAAGATATTTACAATAAACATTATAGTAGACAACTAAATATCTACAAACAAAAAACAATTAAACAGGAAAAATCTAAATAAAAATAAATATTCCTTATTTTTCAATGGTTTATTTATAAAAAAACTTATAAACATCTGTTAGTAAGCTGTGGACAATAAAATGAAAAATATTTGGTCTGAAGTTTTAGAAATTTTACAATCTCAAATCAGCGAACAAAACTTTTCTACCTGGATAAAACCTATTAATCCTTTAAAAATAACCGGAAATAAGTTGATAATAGAAGTTCCCAACAAATTCATAAAAAATTGGCTAAAAGATAATTATAAAAAAACCATTGAGGAAACTTTGTATAAAGTAGGGACCGATAATTATACAATAGATATAAAAGTAAATGAAAATTTAAAGAGAAAAAAAACAAATAAAGCAATAAAAATTGATACAGAAAAAAGCAGTATAAAGATAAAAAAAGAAAATCTTCCTACCAATATAAATCCAAAATACACTTTTGATAGCTTTGTATCTGGAACATCTAATCAGTTTGCACATGCTGCTGCTATGGCCGTATCCAACAATCCAGCAACAACGTATAATCCTTTATTTATATATGGGGGTGTTGGTTTAGGAAAAACTCACCTTATTAATGCAATTGGAAATGAAATAAATAAGACCAACAATAATATTAAAATTTGTTATTATTCCTCAGAAAAATTCACAAATGAACTTATAAATTCACTTAGACACGCAAAAATGGAGGAATTCAGAAATAAATTCAGATCTATTGATATTTTATTGATAGATGATATTCAATTTATTGCTGGTAAAAAAAGTACGCAGGAAGAATTTTTTCACACTTTTAATGCACTATATGAATCACATAAACAAATAGTAGTAACATCTGACAAATTTCCAAAAGAAATGCCCGATCTTGAAGAAAGATTGAGATCAAGATTTGAGTGGGGTTTGATTGCAGACATACAGGCTCCAGATACAGAAACGAAACAAGCAATACTGAATATGAAAGCAGATCAAAATAATATAAAATTACCTGATGATGTTATTTATTTATTAGCCAATTCTATTTCTAATAATGTAAGGGAATTAGAAGGTTATTTAATAAGAATAGGTGCTTATTCAAGTCTGACATCAACACCTATAAATGTTGAAATGGCTAAAAAAGTTCTTAAAGATATATTAATAGAAAACAGTAAAGAAATAACTGTAGAAAAAATTCAAAAAAAAGTAGCCGAATATTTTCAAATAAAGGTAATTGAACTTAAATCATCAAAAAGATTAAAAAATATTGTTTTTCCACGGCAGGTAGCTATGTATATTTGCCGTAATATGACAAATCTATCATATCCTGAAATTGGTTCAAAATTTGGTGGCAAAGATCATTCCACAATAATCCATGCCATAAAAAAAATAGAAAGAATGATGAAAGAAGATATTCAAATAAAAATAAAGGTTGAGAAACTCATTGAAAAGTTGAGTTAATAATTGTTGATAAATTATAAAAAAAATTGATAAAAAAAATTATAAACAAAATAATGTTTTTATAATTTTTTTATAAACAGCCTATATTTAATAAAATATCTATATTTTTTAAATATTTAAAGATTTATGAACAAATTAACAGCCACTACTATTACTACTAATTATTATATATAAAATATACTAGAGATAGTTATTGTTGAAGGAGGATATATGCAATTTATTATTAGTAAAAACACATTTTTAGAGGGATTAACAAAAGTTCAAGGAATTGTAGAAAAGAGACACACTATACCTATTTTAGCTAATGTATTAATAGAAGCAAAAAATAACGAGATTACTATTACAGCAACTGATTTAGAAGTTGGTTTAAAATCAAAGTATAAAGCACAAATTATAGATGAAGGTAAAATAACTGTATCAGCAAAAAAATTATATGAAATTATAAAAGAACTTCCAGATAAAGAAATAAATTTTAATACTAAAAATAATTTTTGGGTAGAAATAAAATGTCATAAATCTTTATTTAATTTGGTTGGTTTATCGCCAGAAGAATTTCCTAAATTTCCAGATATAGAATTAGGAAAGAATAGTATTAATAAAAATATTTTGAATGAAATGATTGAAAAAACATTATTTTCTGTTTCTAGTGATGAAACTAAATTTAATTTAACAGGAATTTATATAAAATCAGATAGTATAAATAATATTAATAAAATAATTTTTGTATCAACAGATGGTCATAGATTATCAATGATCCAACGAAAATACGAGAATGAATTAGATATTAGATATAAGGAAGGTTTTATTTTACCAAAAAAAGGAATTATAGAAATAAAGAAGTTATTAGAAACAATGGAAGATGATATTAATATAGGAATATCAGATAATAATTTTTCTATAAGTAATAAAAAAACAACTTTAATAATGAGAATGGTCGATGGTGATTTTCCTGATTACAAAAGAGTTATACCTGATAAAGGAAAAAATGCTGCTGTCATAAATAAAAATTTATTTTTACATGCTTTAAAAAGGATGTCTATTTTATCAAGTGAAAAATCAAAAGGGGTAAAAATAAATTTAAAAAATGATTCTTTAACTATTACATCTTCAAATCCAGATTTAGGTGATGCTAAAGAAGAGATAGATATTATATATAATGGAGATGATATTTCTATAGGTTTTAATGCAAAATATATTATTGAAATATTACAGGTTATTAAAAGTGAAAATATAATTTTTAATTTGAAAGATAATATTTCTCCAGGAAGAATAAATCCTGAGGAAGATGAAGATCACCTTTCAGTTATTATGCCTATGCGTTTATAATATATTTTTTAAATGTATATAAAAAATATAAAAATAGATGGTTTTAGGAACATAGAAAATTGCAATATTAGTCTAAATAAAAAAATAAATTTTATATATGGAAAAAATGCACAAGGAAAAACTAATTTAATTGAAACAATATATTATTCTTCTCTTTTTAAGAGTTTTAGAACAAATAAAAATATTAATCTTATAAATAATAAAAAAGACAAATTTAGTATAAATATTGATGTTATTAATAATAAAGTAAATAATAATTTAAAAGTTTCTTTGGATACTAAAAATAATAAAAAAATTATTATAAATAATAAAAAACCTATAAATAATTTTTTTTATAAAGTTTTAAATTCTGTAATTTATTATCCAGATGAAATTAGTTATTTAAAAATTTATCCATTATATAGAAGAAATTTAATAGATAGATCTATTTTTTATATAAATAATGAATATATAAATATTTTTAAAAAATATATAAAATGTTTAAAACAAAGAAATATTTTTTTAAAATCAAACAACAAAGAACATGATATATGGAAAGATCAATTAATCGATTATTCTTACTTAATAATAAAAGAAAGAATAAATTATATTGAAAAAATAAATAATTATTTCAATATTTTCTTTATAAAAAATAATATAGGTGAAAAATATTCTATAGAATATAATAATTATAATAAAGAAGAAATAAGAGATAATTTATTTTATAAATTTGAAAAATATAAAAATAAGGAAAGAAAATATGGATATACGCTTGTAGGACCACATATTGATGATTTTATTTTTTTGATTAATAATAATAATATAAATAAATATTCTTCTGAGGGGCAAAAGAGATCTTTTCTTCTTAGTTATAAACAGGCACAACTACAGGATTATAAAGATAATTACGGATATTATCCTATTCTTTTGTTTGATGATATGGGCAGCGAACTTGATTCGTCCAGAAAATCTAATACTTTTAGTAAAATATTAGATAATTCAGGACAAGTATTTATAACAACAATGGATGTTCCCGACTTCGATAAAAATAGATCTAAAATTTTTGAAGTAAAAGAGGGTATTTTTTCAGAATTTATTTGATTAAGGTTGATTATGTCAGAAGAAAAAAAATATGGGGCTGAAAGTATTCAAGTTTTAGAGGGGCTAGAAGCGGTTAGAAAAAGGCCCGCTATGTATATTGGTTCAACCTCCGTGAATGGTCTTCACCATCTTGTGTATGAAGTCGTGGATAATGCAATAGATGAGGCTTTGGCGGGATACTGTGATGAAGTTAGCGTTATTATTCACGAAGATAATTCAGTTACCGTTGAAGATAATGGCCGCGGTATCCCTGTCGATATGCACGAAACGCAGCATAAATCGGCAGCAGAAGTTGTTATGACGGTATTGCATGCTGGGGGTAAATTTGATGATGATGGAGACGGAGCCTACAAAGTTTCGGGTGGACTCCATGGTGTTGGTGTCTCTGTTGTCAATGCACTATCAAGCCGCCTTGATCTGGAAATAAGGCGGGGAGGGAAAATTTATCGTCAAAGCTATGAAAGAGGTGTTCCAATTAAACCTCTCTTTGTTGACGGGGAAACAATTAAGCGTGGCACAAAAATTACTTTCTGGCCAGACAATGAAGTATTTGACACTTCAGATTTTTCTTTTTCAACTCTAGCTCAACGATTGCGTGAACTCGCATTTTTAAATGCGGGGGTAAAAATAAAAATCAGCGATACTAGAACAGAAAAAAGCTATGATTTTATCTACGAAGGAGGAATTCGCTCTTTTGTTGAATATCTTAATCGGGCGAAAAGTCCTCTCCACCCTCAGCCAATCTACTTCCATGGTGAAAAAGGGGGGGCGGAAATAGAGGTGGCCATCCAATATAACGATGGTTACGATGAAAAACTATTTTCGTTTGCAAACAATATAAACACCCATGAGGGTGGTACCCATCTCAGTGGTTTTCGGGGTGCACTGACCCGAACGATGAATACCTATGCGGCTGCAAATAATTTACTGAAAAATGTCAAGGTTGCCATCTCTGGCGATGATCTGCGGGAGGGGATCGCTGCGGTGATATCGGTCAAACTATCAGACCCACAGTTTGAAGGGCAAACCAAGACTAAGCTGGGAAATTCTGAAGTCAAAGGATATGTAGAAACATTGATGAATGACCAGCTGGCAATCTTTTTAGAAGAGAATCCACAGGTTGCCAAAAAAATTCTCGAAAAAGGTATTGAGGCGGCGCGGGCACGTGAGGCGGCTAGAAAAGCTCGGGACCTGACGCGGCGCAAAGGTGCCCTGGAAGGACTTTCTCTTCCTGGAAAGTTGGCAGATTGCCAGGAAAAGGACCCGGCTCTCTGTGAAATTTATCTGGTCGAGGGCGATTCCGCTGGTGGCAGTGCCAAGCAGGGGCGTGAACGGCGCTATCAGGCTATTTTGCCCCTCAAAGGTAAAATTCTCAATGTTGAGAAAGCCCGTTTTGATAAACTTTTGACCTCAAATGAAATCCGTACCTTAATTACCGCGATGGGAACCGGTATTGGCAGGGATGATTTTGATATTGCGAAATTACGTTACCACCGCATTATTATTATGACCGATGCGGACGTTGATGGTTCCCATATCCGGACATTACTGCTGACCTTCTTTTTCAGACAGATGCCGGAAATAGTTGAAAGGGGGCACCTTTATATTGCTCAACCCCCTCTCTATAAGGCAAAGCGTGGCAAGCGTGAACTTTATCTGAAGGATGATGATGCCTTGTTGGATTATCTTCTGGATACCGGAACGGAGGGGGTTGTCCTGGAAATGGAGAACGGAAAAAAAATTCTCCGGGGCAAACAAATTATCCCTACACTCCGTAATATTCTTGATTTCAATCAACATTTTGAAAAAATTGTTAATCGTGGAGTTCCTGGCGAAGTATTGAAAATTTTCCTGAAGGGGAAAATCCGCAATGGGTTTGCCGACAAAGCTGATCTTGAACCGCTGGCCGAACTGTTACGCAAGCAAGAGCCCAAAGCCAAGTTTGAAGTTTTAGAAAATCCGGATCGCATTCTGGTAAGCTTTGGTAATTTGCACGCCCGGATAGACCGTCATACTGTTGAAATTCTTTCTTCCCACGACCACAAACTGCTGCTGCAGGCCTACCGCCAAGTGGAAGATCTTTGTCTTAAGGAGCCGGTTTTTATCGTCGCTGAAGGAAAAGAGAATATCGAAGTTACAGATCGACAGGAGCTGCTTGAGGTTTTTCTGGCGCGAGCGAAAAAAGGCCAATATATTCAGCGCTATAAAGGCTTGGGAGAGATGAATCCCGATCAATTGTGGGAAACGACGATGGACCCGGAGAAACGGGTGTTGTTGCAGGTCAAGATTGAGGATGCGGTACGAGCCGATGAAATATTTACCGTTCTGATGGGTGATCAAGTGGAACCACGGCGCGAGTTTATCGAGCAGAATGCTCTGAATGTTGCTAATCTTGACGTTTGACCAATAAAAAAATGAAACTTCCACTGGGAAGTTTGGAGGAATTAGATGCTGTCAGAGCAGAACAAAGTCACAGTTAATATTGTTGATGAAATGCGCAAGTCCTATATGGACTATGCCATGAGCGTTATTGTCGGGCGAGCGCTGCCCGATGTCAGGGATGGGCTTAAACCGGTGCACCGGCGTATTTTATTTGCTATGCACGACCTCAATAATGATTTCAACAAGCCTTATAAAAAATCGGCTCGGGTGGTCGGTGACGTCATCGGTAAATATCACCCCCACGGTGATACCGCGGTGTATGACTCTATTGTGCGGATGGCGCAGGACTTTTCGATGCGTCACCCTCTGGTTGATGGTCAGGGGAATTTTGGTTCTGTCGATGGCGATTCAGCTGCTGCAATGCGTTATACAGAAATCAGAATGGACAAGCTGGCCCATGAACTGTTGAACGATATTGATAAAGAAACGGTTGATTTTGGCCCTAACTACGATGATTCCCTTGAAGAACCTCTGGTTCTACCCTGTAAATATCCCAATCTTCTGGTGAATGGTTCTGAGGGGATTGCTGTTGGTATGGCAACCAAGATACCTCCCCATAATCTGGGTGAGGTGATTGATGGTTTGGTTGCTTTAATTGAAGAGCCGCGCCTCACTATTGACGAGCTTATCGAAAAAATTCCTGGTCCAGATTTTCCGACTGCCGGTTTCATCAATGGGAAAGAGGGGATTTTTGAAGCGTATAGGAATGGTCGTGGTATTATCCAGATGCGTGCCCGGGCGCTGGTTGAAATTGATCGGCGCAGCAGTAGGGAAGCAATTATTATTACCGAACTCCCCTATCAGGTCAACAAAGCTCGTTTGATCGAGAAGATTGCTGAGCTGGTTAAAAACAAGAGAATTGAAGGGATCTCTGATCTCCGCGATGAATCAGATCGTGACGGGATGCGTGTCGTTATTGAACTGAAGCGGGATATGATCCCGGGGGTTATTCTGAATCAGCTCTATAAAATGACCGTCATGCAAAGTTCTTTCGGTATTATCATGCTGGCGATTGTTTCCGGACAGCCGAAAATCCTCAACTTACGTGAAGTCCTTGACTGTTTTATCGACCACCGCCGTGAAATTGTTACCCGACGGTGTGTGTTTGAGCTGAAAAAAGCTGAAGCCAGGGCACATATCCTGCACGGCTTAAAGCTGGCGCTGGAAAATCTGGATGAAGTTATTAAAATTATAAAAAGCTGTGCAACTCCAGCTGAGGCCAAACTGGGTCTGATCGCACGGTTTTCTTTTTCAGAGATTCAGGCGCAGGCCATTCTGGAGATGCGACTGCATCGACTGACTGGACTGGAGCAGAGTAAAATTCTTGAGGAATTGACCCAGCTTTTGGCACAGATCAATCGGTTGAAGGAAATTCTTGCCAGCGAAGTGGAAATTCTCAATATCGTTAAGACCGAATTAATTGAACTGAAGGGTAAATTTGCCAACCCAAGACGGACAGAAATCCTGGATCGTAGTGCAGATTTGACCCTGGAAGATATGATTGTTGAGGAAGATATGGTTGTAACCGTGACCCACGGTGGCTATATCAAGCGAAATGCCGTTTCCCTTTATCGCGCGCAACGCCGGGGGGGTAAAGGAAAGACCGGAATCAAGCCGAAGGAAGAGGATTTTGTTGAAAATCTGTTCATTGCTTCGACCCATGCTTATGTCCTAATTTTTACTGATCTTGGAAAGGTTTATTGGCTAAAGGTTCACGAGATTCCCCAAGGTGGGCGTGCTTCGCGAGGTAAGGCAATCGTCAACCTGTTACAGCTGGCGCCGGAAGAACAGGTGATGACTATTCTTCCAGTCACAAGCTTTGAAAAGGGGCAATACATTGTTACTGCGACAGCTCGAGGAATTATCAAGAAAACTGAGCTTATGGCTTATTCCCATCCCCGTGTCGGGGGCATTATTGCGCTCACCATCGATGAGGGAGATCGTCTGATCGAGGCACGTTTGACCAATGGTGAGCGCGACCTGTTGCTTGCAAGTCGCAACGGTAAATCGATCCGTTTTCCAGAAACTGATGTTCGCCCTGTGGGACGTCCTTCTCGCGGGGTGCGTGGCATAACTCTGTCTGCCGATGATGAGGTTGTGGGGCTGCAGTCGGTTACGGCCAACACCGCATTGGCTTTGGTCACTGTAACAGAAAACGGTTATGGTAAGCGCACCGATATCGGTGAATACCGTGTTCAAAGTCGGGGGGGCAAAGGAATTATCACTATCAAAACCAGCGAGCGCAATGGCCATGTCGTTGCTATCAGAATGGTGGGGGATGAATCTGATCTGATGTTTATCACCAACCGTGGCAAACTGTTGCGCACCAAGGTGAAGAATATCCGCGCCATAGGCCGGAACACCCAGGGTGTGCGGATGATGGTGTTAGAGGATGATGAGCTGATTGTCTCGGTTGCCAAACTGGCAGAGAAGGATACCGCCGATGGAGTTGCACAGCTTGAAGAAGCAGCTGAAGCGGGAGTTGAAACAACAGGAAGCCAAGACGAAGAAATCTAGCCGTCGCCGTTGGATTCTCTTTGCTCTGCTTGCCCTTGCGTTGGTTGCTGGCTTATTTCCCGTTTATCGCCAGCAGCAGTTAACGGCTGCACAGCGGTTATTTACAAAGGGAGTTGAGCTGGAAAGTTTGGGCAAGGTAGCTGCCGCAGAAAAGAGTTATCGGGAGATTTACCAGCAATTTCCCCAAGCACAAGAGGCTGCAGAGGCTTTGTTCAAAATCGGCAAGCTCTGGCAGTACGATCATCAAGATGAGCAAAAAGCGCTGCTCAGCTACCTGCAACTCGAACATGATTACCCCGGTAGCCCTTTTGTTCTGCCAGCCCGTGAAGAAGCGGCACAGATTGTTAAATATGTTCTGCATGATTATTCCCGGGCTATTGAGTTCTATCAGCGCTTGCTGGATTTAAAAAAAGGGACTCCCGACCATTATTATTACGAAATAGCCGATTGCTATTTCCGTCTCGAAAACTATCCTCAAGCACGGATTGAATTAGAAATCCTGCTGGAAGATTACCCACACAGCACCCTGGTTCCTGATGTCTTATATCGCAAAGGGGGAATTTTACTGCTGGAGGGGGAGGTAGAAGGGGCACGACAGGATTGGCAATACCTGGTCGAACGCTATCCAGAGAGCCCCTACCAGATTCAGGCCAAGTTTGATCTGGCAAAGCTGTTGGAGGAAGAAGAACATTTGGAAGAAGCTCTGCAGAGTTACCGGAAACTTGAGGGTTTTTCACGGCCATCATTGCTGCAAAAAAAGATAGAACACCTGGAGCGACGGATCGCAGAAAAAAAAGGGGCTGACTAGATGGGGAAAAGTGTTGCGGTTATAGGCGCCGGTAGTTGGGGAACCACTTTGGCCAACCTGTTGGCTCAAAAGGGCTATCCGGTCACCCTCTGGTGTTATGAGGAGGATCTGGCGGAACGAATCCAGAACTCAAAAATCAACGATCTTTACCTGCCGGGAATCAACCTTTCTGAAAATTTACAGGCAACCAGCAATTTAAAAGCCGCTGTTTCTGAAAAACAGTTGCTTTTGTTTGTGACACCATCTCAAGTCACTCGCCAGGTATTACAGCAGGCGCTGCCCGATATATCGCCACAGGCTCTTATTGTTTCTGCCTCCAAGGGGATTGAAAATGACAGTCTGATGTTATTGTCACAGGTCTTTGAAGAGTTGCTTCCTGAATCGATGCATCGGCAGCTTGGTTTTCTTTCTGGCCCTTCCTTTGCCAAAGAAGTGAGTTCTGGGATGCCCACAGCGGTGGTTGCTGCAGCTAAAGATCTGGCTGTTGCGAGTGAGATTCAGAAAATATTCAGCACCGAGAAGTTTCGCGTTTATACCCATAATGATATCATTGGCGTCGAATTGGGCGGGGCGATGAAGAATGTTATCGCTCTGGCTGCCGGGGTTGCCGATGGTCTTGGTTTTGGACACAACACCCGAGCGGCACTGATTACGCGGGGTCTGGCTGAAATGACCCGCTTGGGGGTAAGGCTGGGGGGATTAGCAGAGACTTTTGCTGGATTAGCTGGAATGGGGGACCTGGTACTGACCTGCACCGGCGATCTGTCACGCAACCGCAGCGTTGGTATTGAATTGGGCAAAGGGAGAACCATCGATGAAATTCTAGCCGGGATGCAGATGGTTGCGGAAGGGGTTAAAACAACCTTGTCAGCCTATCAGTTAGCTGACAAACTGGGAGTTGAAGTTCCAATTATTGAACAGATGTATTTAATCCTCTACCAAAATAAAGATCCGCGCCAGGCAGTAACCGACTTAATGCTGCGTGATTTGCGGGCAGAAGCGCTATAGGGAGCGACGATGAAACAACTATTTTTATTGATCAGCTGTTTTTTTCTATTTACAGCTACGGTTTATGCTGGCCCGATAGTAGAAATGAAAACCAGCCTGGGATCTATCCAGATTGAGCTGAATGCCGATAAAGCACCACTCACCGTGAAAAATTTTCTTCAGTATGTTGATCAAAAATTTTATGATGGAACCATCTATCATCGCGTCATTGGAAAATTTATGATCCAGGGGGGAGGCTTTGATAAATATGAGAAAAGAAAAAACCCTTTGGCTCCAATCAAGAATGAAGCGGGTAATGGTTTGAAAAATCTTCAAGGAAGTATCGCCATGGCACGTACCGGTGTCGTAGATAGTGCCACCAGTCAGTTTTTTATCAATTTGGTTGATAATAGTTCCCTCGATCACCGTGGGATCACAGCAAGAGCGTTTGGCTATGCGGTTTTTGGACAGGTTGTTGCCGGGATGGATGTTGTTGAAAAAATTGGTAAAGTTAAAACAATAGCAAAAAGTTCTCTATTCAGAAATTACCCCGAACCCCAAGTTATTATAGAATCTATCCGCAGGCTTTAAGGGGAGAACGTTTAGCGATTCAATCTAAGGGGCGAATGATGTCGACGTTCCGGATCATGAGTTATCATATCAATGGCGCTCGAAATGCTGCCGGGGAGCTTGCTCCTGAGCTTTGTGCCGCGGTGATTCGTGCTCAAAGACCCGAATTGATCATGTTGCAGCGGATTGGTTCACCGATCGGGCTGAGTTCTGTTGAACGGTTGGCCGATCGGGTTGGGTTGGATGCCTATGGTTCAGATGCAGAAGGTGGATGTGCTTTTTTGTCCCGCTACCCCCTACAGCATATTCAAGAGCTGCAGCTCGGATTTGGTGGGCAATGTGTCCAGGCTGATCTGGAATATGAAGACGAAAAGGTCCACCTTTTTAACTTAACCCTCTCCTGGAACTTTCGGCAGCGACGTGAGCAGGTCAAGCTTCTTATGGGAGAACAGCTGCTGGACAATCCCTCCCTCCCCTGTGCAACAATCATCTGTGGTGATTTTGGTCTCCCTTGGTGGGGGAGCGGTCAGATCCCTCTGAATGAGCACCTAAAACGGGCTAATTTTCCCATCTGGCGAGCCAACTTTCCTGGCAAGATACCACTCTGGGGGCGTGATCGGGTTTATTTTCGCGGACCGATAAAGGCAATATCTGGACATGTTGTTATGACGGCCCTAGCACGTAGGGCTTCCACTCATCTGCCGCTGGTTATTACGGTTGAGACCAGCGATACCCGTGAAGTTCTAAAAGTCAAAAAACGTTCTCGACTTTCTCAAAAGCAACCCGACCCCGTCTGTGGATAAGTGCATAACCCTGTGGATAAATTTAAGTTCCAGAAGAAGTGACCCAATATGAAAAAATCAGAAAAGGCATTGCAACTTCTGCAAGCACTGGAAAATGTTTATCCTGAAGCTCATTGTGCCCTCCTTTATCGAAATCCATGGCAATTACTGGTGGCAACTATTCTCTCGGCTCAATGTACCGATAAACGTGTCAATATTGTCACTGCAACCTTGTTTAAACTGTTACCCGGACCCGAACAACTGGCGGCAGCCAGTCAAGAACAGGTTGAAGAGATCATCCGTTCCACTGGGTTTTTTCGTAATAAGGCTAAAAATTTAATTTGTTGTGCCGAACAGGTTTTAACCCGGCACCAAGGTGAGGTTCCGGCTGATCTCCAAGCTTTGGTCGCTTTAAGTGGAGTCGGTCGCAAAACAGCCAACGTGGTTCTAGGCAATGCCTATCAGATCCCTGGAATGGTCGTTGATACTCATGTGAAGCGGTTATCGCGTCGCTTTGGCTGGACAAAATCAGATAACCCGGAACAGATAGAAAAGGAATTAAGCCTGTTACTTCCAGAATCTAAATGGACCCAATCCAGCCATACCCTGATCGCCCATGGCCGCGCCTGTTGTAAGGCCCCTACCCCAAACTGTAGTTCTTGTCCCATCATAGTGCTTTGCCCGCGCAAAGGTGTACAAAAAGCCCGTTAAATTGTTTGATAATGCTTATTGTAATAATGTATTCAGCAGGATGGTCATAGCCAGCCCTCCAGAGGGCGTATGCCATCTCCTCTCTTCATCGTGTCAACAGGAATCGGTTGTTTGTCAAAAATGGATAAAAGTCTGGTAAACTGTTTCGGTCTGTAAAGTAAAAAACAATTTTTTCCAGAGGAAGTCTTTTATGCTCCCCCTTGAACAGAAAATCCTCGACCTGCTTGGTCAGAGACAGAAACTTTCGCTGGCTCGGCGGGAAATTTCTGAGCGTCTCAATTTGCACGGTGGAGAACGTAAGTTACTGACTAAAGTATTGAACCAGCTGGTTCGTCGAGGGCAGCTCGAAGAACGCAAAGGGCGCTATCGTCGGACCCGGCAGAAAACCGTCGAAGGTGTCTTGTCACTGGCCGACAAGGGCTTCGGATTTTTACGTCTGGATGATGAACAACAGGAGGACCTTTTTATCCCGGAACGTTCTTTCAACACTGCCATGGATGGTGATCGGGTGCTGGTTAGTTCCCATGTTTCGCACCGTGATAAACGTCCCTACGGAAAAATAGAGAAAGTTCTGCAGCGGGCACATCAGCGGTTGATCGGTCAATATCAGCAACGGGGTAAGGGGGGAGAGGTCTGGCCGCTTGATCAGAAACTGGGTGGTGCGGTGCAGGTTGGCAGGCAAGCCGATATACCTTCCGGGAATGTAGTCGAAGTAGAAATCGAACGTTATGCTTCCGCAGCATCACCCGCCTGTGGGCACATTGTTGAGCAGCTCGGGGCGGCAGATAATCCACAGGTTGATATCGAGACGGTGATTCGCAGCTACGATCTGCCCCATGTTTTTTCGCCTGCAACCCTGGCACAGGCTGAGACTATCGAGACGGAGATTGCAGCTGCCGAAATTGCCCAGCGGGTCGATCTGCGCAACCTGCCCCTGATCACGATTGATGGTGTGACTGCCAAAGATTTTGATGATGCGGTGGCGCTGCGCAAAGAGACGGATGGCAGTTTCCGGCTCTGGGTGTGTATTGCTGACGTGGCCCATTATGTTGAAACCGGCAGCGTCCTTGATCAAGATGCGCTGGAGCGAGGAACCAGTGTCTACTTTCCCGGATTTTGTCTGCCGATGCTGCCGAAAGCACTGAGTAACGGGATCTGCTCACTTAATCCCCATGAAGATCGGCTGGTGATGACGGCCGAGATGCATATTGATCAAAAGGGGATTCCTCTGGAATCCCGGTTTTACCCGGCAGTCATCCGCAGTCAGGCCCGCTTGACCTATGTTCAGGTGGATGGCTATCTCACCGCACCGGAACAGGCTGATCTGGAAAAGCCTTTGCTTAAGCAGTTGCAGGAGATGGCCGAACTGGCAAAAATTCTGACCCGAATGCGCCACGAGCGGGGCAGCCTTAATATGGAACTGCCCGAAGTCGAGATTTTGCTGGATGATCAGGGTCACCCGGTCGATCTGGTGAAAGTTAAACGGACTCAGGTCCATCGGCTGATTGAGGAATTCATGCTGGCGGCCAACGAAGCGACGGCCCGGTTTCTGCGAGATAAGGGTTGGTCATTTCTCTATCGCATCCATGAAGACCCCGACCCGTTGAAACTGCAGGAGTTACAGCAACTGGCTGCCGAATGTGGCATCGGACTGATTCTCGGTAAAAACCCGCAAAAGTCCTTACAAAAATTGCTGGCAGATGTCGTTGGCCGCCCGGAAGAAAGACTGATCAACCAGCATCTGCTGCGTAGCCTGCAGCGAGCCCATTATTCTCCGATTAACAGCGGCCACTTTGGTCTGGCGGCCGAGTGCTATTGCCACTTTACTTCACCGATCCGTCGCTATCCTGATCTGATTGTCCACCGGGTTCTCAAATTGGCGTTGAAGGACAGCCCCAAATCCACCTCAGTTTCTGATGCCAGACTGGAAACTCTCGGTAGGGAGTGCTCAGTCAAAGAACAGCGGGCGGCAGAAGCTGAACGCAGCCTGGTTGATTTGCGTTCTTGTCAAGTCGTTGCTGGCCGGATCGGAGATGAGTTTTTAGGGACCATTTCTTCCGTCACCGAGTTTGGCTTTTTCGTCGAGCTGGATGATCTGTATGTCGATGGACTGGTGCACATCCGCACGTTGCGGGACGATTATTTTCATTTTGATCCGGCAACCTTGACGTTGACCGGTGATCGGCGCCATCAAAGTTATCGTATCGGGATGCGGGTCAAGGTCCGGGTAAAAAAGGTTGAGCTGTGGCGCCGGCGCATCGACTTTGTTCTCATGGACTGACGGTTCACTATTTGACCAGCGGTTGACCCTTAATGACGATGTGACCGAGGATCATCATATATTATTTTATGATGCACTCGCAAAAATGAACCAGATGGCTAAGCAAAAATTTCGTTCCACAAGGCGTAGTGGTTTTTCAAGGACGAAGGCATACATATGGTATGTCAAGGTCTTGAAAAACCGCTGCAACACCGTGGGGTGGACTTTTTGCGACGCCATCATTTTATGGTTAAATGTTTAGCTCAAGGTTGAAACCATCTCTCTGGCAACTATACTTGCTGGAATGGTGACTCAATAAACTAATCTGTAAATTACCCAGGAGAGATAGCAATGAATATGACACAAATCAGAACAATGGCAAAAGAGTTGGGAGTGAAAACAGGAAAGTTGCGTAAGGCGGAGCTGATACGGGCAATTCAGAAAGCCGAAGATAATCCGCAATGTTTCAATACAAGTTTTTCACAGGAATGTGGTCAGGAGCAATGTCTCTGGCGCGAGGACTGTGATTGATGGGAGCGTGTTGACCGTTCAGGCGACCAGGTTTATGCGGGATACTACGACCTTGACGCCCACAATATACCAGCAGATATTATAGCGATCAAGTAACACCCCGTACTCTTTCGTATCGTCCTTGTTCTGGCGATAGGCAGGGCGCGGATCAAGGCTGAGGGTTTCCTGGATCATTATTTCAAGTTCCGGGGTCTCTTCCTGATACAGAAGCAATTGTTTTCTAGCAATATGGGTAAACTCAACCAGGAGGATTGGCCGCGGCAGTTGCTCGGCAAACCCTCCGCTTGCATTTGGAATACTGTCTCCGTAGGGGATGTAAGGTTTGATATCGAGGATTGGGGTGCCATCGATCAGATCAGCCCCCTGCACTTCTAGAGAAACGTTCCCTTTTGTGCAATGAATCGATAACAGTTTAACTGCCGACAGACCGATCGGGTTGGGGCGGAAAGGAGAACGTGAGGCATAAACTCCAACCCGTTGATCTCCCCCCAAGCGAGGGGGACGTACGGTTGGTTTCCAGCCTTTATGCCAGTTCTGGTGAAACAGAAAAATTAACCACAGGTGGCTGAACCCTTCCAGATCACGCACCGCTTCCGGTGTGGCAAACTCGGGGAGAAAATCTATTCTGGCATTTACAGAGGGGGTTAGATCTGGTTGTCGTGGGGTGCCGAACTTCTCCTTAAACGGGCTATGGATCATTGCAATCGGGGTCAGGGGATAATTCATTGATGACTTACCTCCGTTGATTTTCTGCTGCTCAGCCAGACGCCACAGAAAACCAATCCACAGGCCAGCCATTGCGACAGGTTTAATTTATCGCCAAGGATAGTCATCCCCAGAATAACTCCAAAAACCGGAATCAAATTGACATAACCAGCGGCGCGGCTAGCGGGAATGCGGCTGACGCTATAATTGTAGCAACCGTAGGCTCCTAAAGTAATAAAGGTTCCCAGATAGATGACCGCCAATGCCGAGGTGGTCTCCCATGTGATAGAGAATCCGACCCCGGGAAGGAATAAGAAGGGAAAAAAGAACACACTGCCAATAAACGCCTGAAAGGCGGTCAGGAACAGCGGGGGATAATTATTGGTCAGGTGTTTCAGCGAAACGGTGTAGCCCGCGGCACAAACCATTCCTAAAAACTCAAAAAAATTCCCCAATAATGGATTTGGTGCGCTGATACTGGTTTCACTGGCCAGACTCAACCAGCATGCGCCAATTATTGCCAGGCTAAAACCGATCAGGGTCTGGCGATTGATGCTTTCCTTTAACCAGCTCCAGGCCAGAATCGCCACCAGCAAGGGGAGCATAGCGGTAATCATTCCGGCTTGGGATGCGCTGGTCAATTCCAGGGCTTTGGCCTCAAACAAAAAATAGAGACAGGGTTCACAGATCCCCATAAATAAAAAATATTTCAAATCCTGCCGTCGCCAGTTAATTTTACGAAAGGTGGGGATAAATATAACAAAGCAGAGACTAGCGATAAACATCCGCCCAAAAATAACCTGCATCGGATGATAACTTTGAAACGCCAACTTCAGGGCGACAAACGAGCTGGCCCAGAGCAGCATGGCCATGACCAGGCTGATAGATGGGATTAAGTGATGGTTATTTTTAGTCAAGAAAAACTCCATAAGCCAAGGTAACGACAGCGGAGTTGAAGATAAGCTGATGGGGTTTCAGATGCCAGGGAAAAGTTATGGATGGGTACTTATTGCAAGGCGGGGGTGATTTTAAGGTGAGAGCTGATTTCTTGCCGGTATAATCTGGTTGTAGAGAGAAAAGGAAAGACTACATCTGGAAGAGGCCTATGTCAGACAGCAGGAATGAGATTAATGACCGTCTCTATCTACCCAGTTAGCTTATATTTTGCGTAAGAAATTAAATAATAGAGTAAGCATGTCATATTGGCTCCTGTGGGTGGGAGCGCCAGTGATGTCGCTGTAGCAACGCGCATTTATTGGACGTTCAAGGCAATGGGGTATAACATCAGCTGAAACATCTTGTGCCTGTTTTCGAGGCCAGTCCGGCTTGTCGGTCTTCGACAACTAAAAAACCTCATCAAGAAGTGTTTGCAACATTTCTGGGTCCTCAAACTGGTTTTTTCTCAATAGATGCTCAACGCGCCCCTCTTTCATCACCAGAATTTGCCCGGCGATTTTTCTTGCCTGTCGCAAGCTGTGAGATACGGCGATGATCTGATAACGATGCTGCAGCTCGGTCAACAGATCTTCGATTCTCTGAGAAGTTTTAAAATCGAGAGAAGCGGTCGGTTCGTCCAGCAATAAAATCTGTGGTTTCAGAGCCAGCACGCGCGCCAGACAAAGCCTTTGCTGCTGCCCTCCTGACAGTTGGGACGCATTCTCTTTGAGACGATCTTTCACCTCATTCCAGAGGTGCACTTCCTGCAGCACTTCGACCAGCCGCGCTTCCCGTTCAATTTTGTCCAATCCGCTAACCAGTTTCAGCGGTAGATTGATATTCTGGGCGATACTTGTTGGTAGAACATTCGGTGTCTGAAAAACCATCCCGACCTGCTTGCGTAGCTCGTTTATTTGCAAACCGGCACGCTGGATATTCTGCATCATTCCAGACAGCTTCAACTCAATCTGGCCGCTGCCAGAATATCCTGGATAATGCTCATTCAAGCGGTTTAAAGAGCGCAGGAAGGTTGTTTTCCCCGATCCTGAAGGGCCGATGATGACAACAATTCCACAAGCGCTCAGAGTCAGATTGATATCCTGCAGAATCGCTCTGCCATGAAACAATATCTGCAGGTTTTTGATGACACAAAAAGGTTCCTGTTCTCTCATTACCGGTTCCATCGCCACTCCAAGGTTTTATGCAGGACAAAAGCGCTGCCGTAGAGAATGCCTGTCAGACAGAGTAGAACCAGTGCGGTTCCAAAGGCCGAATCAAGTTCTGCAGGAGTTTGATATTCCGCTGCAAGATAAAAGATGCGAAACGGGAGCGCTTCAAATTTTCCGAACAACCCATGTGGCAGTCCGGCATTCGCTATGACCCCGGTTAACATAATAACGGCGGTATCCTCTGCTGCCCGGCCAAGTGATAAGATCACCCCACCCATAATTCCACGACTGGCAGCAGGGAGAAGAATATAAAATAGCGTCTGCAATTGATTCAATCCCAAACTGGGGCCAATTAATCGATAATCTTCGGATAAACTTTCCAGAGCTGCCTGAGTGGTAAAAATCAAATAGGGGAGGATCAGTAGCGCCAGACAGATTGCCGCAAGCAGCAGACAGGTATTGGCATCTGGTAAAAAGGTATTGCGTAGAAACAGAATCAAGGCAAAACCGAACAGCCCCATCACAATCGACGGGGTTCCCGCCAAAAGCTCGACCGAAAGGGACAGAATCCGTTTGAACGGGGTTGAGGCGAAACAAGCCAGATAAATCCCGCTGGCAATGCCGAGCGGAACAGCCATGAGAGCTGCCAGCAGAACCAGTAACAGCGTTCCGAGACAGGCCGGCCACAGCGCATCCCAGACTCTGGCCTGTCCGGAAATGGCCTGCCAAACCGGGATATCACCGAAAAAGAGTTCCTTGCCAAAAGTTGGCAGTCCCCGGCTGATGAGAAACCAGAGTAAGCAGCCAACAATCAGGAAGACTCCAAAGGTCGTTATCCAGGACCAGATGTAAATACAAAGGCCGAGCAATTTATTCATTGTTCGACTCCTGAAATACCCGGCGCTTGATTTGATGCAACAGTAAATTGACCATCGCTGTCGTCAAAAAAAGGATCATTCCGGCAGCGAACAGAGAATGATAGGTTGTGCTTTGGCTATCGGTTGCAACAACCAATGCTATATGTGCGGTCAGGGTGCGGATTGAATCAAAAGCGGAGTCTGGAATCTGAGCGGCGTTTCCTGCAACCATCAGGGCAATCAAGGTGTCTCCCACGGCTCTGCCAAAACCGAGAATAGCTGCAGCAAGTAGGCCATATGATGCTGCCGGAAGGCTGATTCTGGTCAGCTCATGAACACGGGAGATCCCGAGCGCAGCAGCAGTCAACCGCAGTGTCGGGACAACCTGCTGCAACTGGCTGTTGATCAACAGAACGATTGTCGGGAGTATCATAATACTCAGGGTCAGGGATGCTGCCAGAAGCGAAAATCCGGTTCCATGAGCAAAGGAATTCCGCAACAGCGGCACCAGGAGAAACACGGCGACAAACCCATATACAACTGTTGGAATACCGGTCATGCAATGTATCAGTATCAGTGCAGGACGAGCCAGCCGAGCTGGTCCCAGACCATGGACGAAGAGACAGATTCCCAGCCCGATTGGGTAGGCGATCAACAGTGCTGAAATTGCCAGTGCGAGAGTCCCGGCAAGCATCGGTAGAATACCGAATTCACCATGAAAGGGTCGCCAATGGGTGGAAAAGAGCTCTGTAAACTGCCCCTCAGTAAACAATGGCAAGGTGAAATAGGCTAAAAATCCGAACAGAGCCAACACAATCAGAGCAGAAAAAACTGCCGCTCCTCGCAACAGCCCCTCTGTGCGCCCTGAAACCCAACTCAGGGGGCGATTAAATTGTTCCTGGGCTGGATTCTGCTTATCATCTTTAGCGGATGAATTCAAAGATAACCGAACCTTTAGTGCAGAGGGATATAGCCGTGGCTGGAGATGCTTGCAGCAGCTTCAGCACCCAGAATATAATCGATAAAGGCTTTCACCAGAGGTTCGGGCGTGCCTTTGGTATTCATGAACAATTTACGCACCACGGGGTAGGATCCATTGACGGCGTTCTCCTGCGTTGGCGCAACTCCATCCAGATTGACCGCTTTGACCGTTTGATCCAGATGACCGATACTCATGTAGCCCAGCGCATAACGATCATGGGAAACAGCCCCTTTCATAGCACCGTTTGAAGGGACAATATTTGCTGATTCGATAATATTCCCTTTTTTTAAGCATTTTTTCCAGAAGACAGATCTGGTCCCGCTGGCCTCGTCCCGACTGTAGATGTGGATCTCTGTATCATCACCACCGAGATCCTTCCAGTTGCTGATTTTTCCTGAAAAAATAGCCTGAATCTGTGCGCTGGTGAGATTGGATACGGTATTGGCTGGGTTGATAATTGGGGTGACACCGTCAACTGCAAATGGAAAAGAGAGCAGTTCTGGATATTTTGCCAATTCCTTTGAGCTGATGGGGCGTCCAGCGTTGCCAATATCAACTAAACCCTCTGCAACCTTTTGTACTCCAACCCCGGAGCCGCCACCGGCAACAGTGATGTTGATTTTGGGGAATTTGGCCATAATGTTTTTAGCTGCATCTTTCATGACCGGGATATGTGCTGTGCCACCTGCAATATCGATTTTACCGTGCAAGCTTGCGAAACGATCTAACTCCCCTGAAATAGCAGGTAGACTGGAGAAAATTGTCAAAAAAATAGTCAGAAAAAACACCGTAGAAAATTTTTGCCTCATGATTGGCCTCCTGGAAATAAATGTTAAATTGATGCTGAAAATGATAAGCCAGAAAAAGCCAATTTTCCAATAGATAATATCGATTTAAAAAATACTTACTATCGGTAAAACCAATAATGTTTTTCGAGGGTCTTATCCACTCACTATCAGGTACCCCCTCTATTACAGTCTGGACGACTGACGAGCAGATGGGGCATATTGAGGTAGAGCCACTGAATGGGGTGTGAGGAAGGCAGCTCACTATGAAAGTTCCCCAGAGTGCCTGAGCAAGGATTGTCATCTCTAAAAAAGGAAGGGTCGTTATGCAGCTTTCCGGTCACCATATTTTAGCTTCCCAAAAATCTTTTCCCGCCGCTAAAACATTTAAAGCGGTTAACCCTGGAACAAACGATTTTCTCGAGACAGAATTTTTAGAGGGAACTAGTGCTGAAGTTGATTTCGCAGCTAATCTGGCTGATGGGTGTTTTGATGATTTTCGGGCGGTAGCTCCTGTTCAACGGGGGGAATTTTTAGAAACTATTGCCACCGAGCTGCTCTCACTACAGACTCCCCTTATAAAACGCTGTCAGCTGGAAACTGGGTTGCCCTCCCCAAGGCTGGAAGGGGAACTAACCCGGACGACAAATCAGCTAAAACTCTTCGTAAAAATGCTGAAAGATGGGTCTTTTCAACAGATTCAAATTGATCGAGCTCTCCCTGAGCGCCAGCCTGTGGCAAAACCAGATATCCGTTTAACCCATATTCCTTTGGGAGTGGTCGCGGTTTTTGGCGCCAGCAACTTTCCACTTGCCTTCTCAGTAGCGGGTGGCGATACCGCGTCAGCTCTTGCTGCAGGCTGCCCGGTTATTGTGAAGGGTCATCCCTCTCACCCGGGAACCTCTGAAATTGCTGGGGATGCGATACAAAAAGCGGTTGAGAAATGTGGATTGCCAAAGGGAGTATTCTCTCTGCTTCAGGGCAGCAAAAATCAGGTTGGTGAGGCATTGGTCAAACATCCAAAAGTAAAAGCGGTTGCTTTTACCGGCTCACACATCGGTGGTCGAACCCTATTCAATCTTGCTGCTGCCAGACCAGAACCAATCCCGATTTTTGCAGAAATGGGGAGCGTTAATCCTATTTTTGTTTTACCCGAAGCCCTTGCGAACCGGGGGGTGAGTATAGCTCAAGGGTATGCAGCATCTATCACCCTGGGTGTGGGTCAGTTTTGCACTAACCCAGGTTTACTCTTTGCGATTAAAGGTGCAGATCTTGATCTATTCACCACCTTGATGACTGACGAATGTAGAAAGATAGAGTCGGCACCGATGTTAAATAGCCGGATTCAAAAGAATTTTCTTAATAGTGTCCAAAATTTACCCCCGGCTTTAGAGTTGGTCTTCTCCGCTGAGAATCACTTGCAAGAGAATCCGGGTTGTTTCGTTTCTCCGACTGTATTTAAAACTGATGCAGCAACGTTTTTGGCGCAAGAAATCATAGCGGAGGAAGTTTTTGGACCATCTTCCATCATTGTTGAATGCAACTCAGTCGATGAAATGCTGGAAATGGCTGGCCATTTAAAAGGCCAATTGACGGCGACAGTCCATGCCGAGTCCAGCGAAGAGGATATTTGTGCAAAGTTATTTTTTATCTTGGAAAAGAAAGCGGGACGCCTGTTATTAAATAATTTTCCCACCGGGGTAGAAGTGTGTGATGCGATGAATCACGGTGGCCCTTATCCTGCGACGACCGATAGCCGCTGGACATCAGTTGGTTCTGCTGCAATTAAGCGTTTTTTACGTCCGGTATGCTATCAGAACTTTACCCAAACATTGCTTCCCGTTGAGCTACAAGATCAATCTGTTGAGAATTAGAGTGATCTGGTTATAAATTTCACTCTGATTTACGGTGTCCCTGATAAATTTTCTGCAGAACCGTTCCGTTACTTTTATAGCGGGGCGGTTTTGTGTTATATGTCTTCGTTTCTTAGGGATTTATTATATTCTTATCAATATAGGTTATAGGGAGGTTCATTATGCCGAGTTTTGATATTGTTTCAAAGGTTGACCTGCAGGAAGTTGATAATGCCATTAATCAAGCGGTCAAAGAAATTTCCCAGCGTTATGATTTTAAGGGAACAACCAATGAGGTCACGTTGGAGAAGGACAACTTGTCTATTCTGGCAGCAGATGACTACAAACTACAGGCGATTAAGGATATCCTGATTGCTAAACTGGTGCGCCGCAAGGTTTCCCCCAAATGCTTCAATTACGGTAAAGAAGAGACGGCATCCGCTGGTGCAGTGCGCGTTAAGGCGGCTATTATCCAGGGGATCGACAAGGAAAAAGGGAAAGAAATTGTCAAGCTGATCAAGGAGACCAAGCTGAAAGTCCAAGCGCAGATTATGGAAGATCAGGTGCGAGTGACGGGCAAAAAAATCGATGATCTGCAAGAGGTGATGCAGATGTTGAAAGGGAAAGATCTGGAGATTGAATTACAGTTTGAAAACATGAGGTCTTAGGAAGTCGCGTGGATAAATTAAAAGTGAGTCTGGTCAGCCTTGGCTGTCCGAAAAATCTGGTTGATTCAGAGGTGATGCTGGGCCATTTGCCG
>JAOZOH010000363.1 GCA_029933365.1 Desulfuromusa sp.
GGGGGAAAAGCGGCAAAACTAATCAGTTTTCGGCGAATCACCCTCACACTATGTACGTAAGAGAGACGGTCTGGATCTTCATTCGTTTTCAGCGCAGCTTCATGCATAATGCCGCGGATAGCAAAATGGGCCATCATGAAACCATAGAACTCTTGAACAACCAATTCAGGACGCTTACTCCGCAATATGATCTTTGCACCCCGCAGATGCGTTTTGAATTCGTCAAACGCGTTTTCTATCTCCCAGCGGTCATGATAAAGTGCTGCCAATTCCTTGGCCGGTGCCTCTTTTGGGACCAGAATGGTTGTTATAAGCCTATATAAAGATTCAGCATCTGGTACTCCTTCCAGCGTGTATTCAATAACACGAACATCAATGCCGTCCTTGTCATGGCGCCTGTCTTTATCCGAAGCATAAATCCGGCTCATATAGGAACCATCACGAAACCTCCGTAAGCAGGGCAGCTTTAGATTCTTCTTTACTCTCCAGAGAAGATCAGCACCTGTCTCCTGTGCCTGTTTCCATAACTTGTAACCGAAAAAATTACGATCGGCCAGACACAGCATGCCTTTGGTCAAAAAGCCAATCACATCTTTTGTCAGTGTTATTTCCCCTGTGTCGTATCCTGCCATTCGCGACCCGAACAAGACATGGGTCCCGTTTTCCACGAGCGATACAATGCGGATCTGGGGAAAGCTGCTTTGACCACGACTGGCCTTCGGTCGGCCAAATGCTAGTTCATTCTCTTTCGTGTCTGCCACATCCAAGGTGCTGCCGTCTATCGAGACCAGACGCCATGTGCGATACCATGCCCCTTTTGTCATCCGTTTACCCCCTCTCACAGCAATGGGACCAACCAGTTCATCATGAAGCACCTGGAGAGGCTCACTTCCGACTCTTTTGCGCGCTTGTGAGATGCCTGACTTTCCGGTCACTTTAATATGACCATTCGGCCCTTGCAGCCACCGAATCCCTTCAAGCAGACATCTGAGCACTTCCCGATAGGACACCTGCATATAAAGTGCTAATGCTATGACATAGTAAACAACAACATGTCCCGGGAGATCCCGTTGCCGTTTACTGGCTCGCCCTGTAGCTACAAGAACGCTGTCAATTCTTTCACGCGGGAAAAACTTGGCAATCACCCCCAGGCTAATGTGATCGGTAATGCG
>JAOZOH010000364.1 GCA_029933365.1 Desulfuromusa sp.
GCACGGTGAGAAGTTCAGGATTGCCCGGTCCGGCACCAACAAATATAACTTTCATGTTTTATCCATTTCTGAAAAATTAAAATCAAAACTTTAACGGAGAGGCGGAGAGGAGCAGGAGAAAACCCAAAAACAAGATTTATGCTTCTCTCAGCGTTCTCTCCCTCTCTGCGTCTCTCCGTTAAAAAATCACCCCTTCACAGTAGTATCCACCAAAATCACCGCCAGATTCCCCGCTTCATCATCACCACCCCGCAAACTGTTCAAATCGGTTTCAATCCGCTGATCGGGTAACCCGGCACGGGCGACAAACACCGCATGTTCTAGTAAATCAAATTCATCAAGTAATTCGATAATCTGGGGCAGGCGTTTGCCGATCTTCATCAGGACTAACGTCCCCCCCTTCTTTATCCCTTCCCGCAAAGCAGCACGATCCATCACCGTTGGCAAAATCGTCACCGGCTGTTCCCCTTCACCGGTGGCAAACTCAGTCAAAGCGGCAACATGGCTGTAAGCAGCAATACCGGGGACAATTTCGACAGGAGCCTCCTGCCACTGCTGACGTAATGCCCGCAACAGATAAATTGAGGTTGAATAGAGGAGCGGATCACCCAGGGTGACAAAAGCAACGTCCATCCCCCGCCGTAATTCAGCAATAATTTCTGTCGCAACCCATTGCCAGTGATCCTGTCGTTGCTGACTGTCACTCCCAAGGGAAAATTCTACCGGACGGATATCACAATCGGCTGTCGCATGACTCTGCACCGCGTCAGAAAGCCAGGTCTGGCGACTCAGCCGGGATATCGGCAGATAAATAATTGCGGATTGTTGCAATCTCTTTACGGCTTTCAGAGTTAACAACTCAGGATCACCCGGTCCGGCTCCAACAACATAAAAAGTTCCACTCACGACAGTAACTCCTTTTTCAACATCAACAATACCGTACGGGAGGGAAAAGTCGCCCGGCGTAATTCATTAGCAGTCAAAAATTGCCGGATCGTTTCATCATCCAGAGTCAGGTTTTCACAACTTACTACCAGATAAGCGTCACCCAATTCTGCAAGCTGGTCGGCAGTCCAGTTGATCGCGGCACGATCTCCCGCCAGCAGAGCAATCCGATCGTAAGCAGCAAGATCAGCGGTGGTCTGTTGCGGTAAACGGCCGTGAGCACTGAT
>JAOZOH010000186.1 GCA_029933365.1 Desulfuromusa sp.
TCAATAAAGGCACCGCCCAGGTTGATTGTGAACATGAACATTAGATACATGGTCAGTAAAAAGATAGGAATGCCCCAGAAACGACTCAGGACAATACCATCCAATTTTTCTGAAACCGAGTCTCGTACTTGATTTTTTTTCGTGACGGCAGCTTTCGTTACCGAGTTAATAAAATCGTAGCGGGAAGAGGCAATCAGAATATCGGTATCATCATCAAGATCAGCTTCGATGGCTACTTGTAATTGTTGCCGTTTTTCACGTGCCTCTTTGCTGGCAACGGAATCGGCCATCTCATCATCTTCAAGGAGCTTAAGCGACAACCATTCGGCACGATATCCCCTTACCTGAGCCACCTTCTTAACAAGCGGCACCAATTCGGCTATCGCTGTACTGATACTGTCTGGATAAGCAATTGCAGTCGCAGTTTTTTTCTTCTCTGGTGCAACTTGAGCGATCATCTCTTTCAACTGCAACAGTCCCCGATTCTTTTTAACCGCCATCGGGATAACCGGACATCCCAACTCTTTAGAAAGAGCACTAACATCAATTTTCACCTGCTGCTCTTCTGCCAGATCCATCATATTAAGAGCAATGACAACTGGAGCCTGCATTTCCAGCAAATGGGTTGTCAGGTAAAGGTTTCTTTCGAGGTTAGAAGCATCAACAATATTTATAATAAGATGAGCATCACCAGAAAGAACATAGTCCCGGGTCACCGCCTCATCAACCGAAGCAGCTGAAAGGGAATAGATCCCCGGAGTGTCCACAACTTCCACGGTGTCCCCACCGTGCTTATACGACCCAGTCTTACGATCAACCGTAACCCCCGGCCAGTTGCCCACTCGCTGTTTGGCACCAGTCAATGCGTTAAACAGCGTCGTCTTACCACAATTCGGATTTCCCACTACACCAATAGTAAAGTGACTCATCTCTAGACCCCTTCAACCAGGAGGACATTTGCCTCCTTTTTACGCAAACTCAAGCTGTATCCCCGAACCTCAATCTCAACCGGATCACCCATGGGAGCAAAACGATTAATTATAAATTCGGTCCCTTTGGTCAGGCCCATCGCCAGAAGTTTTTTGCGATACTCTTTGCTTCCAGCCTCAAAACCAATAACCCGGCCACGATTTCCAACCGACATTTCTGCCAAAGTTCTTGCCATTAATCTACGCCTCCCTAATAACTTGAATTTTATGCGCCATTCCGCCACCAAGGGCATAACGGTTTGCCCCTTTGGCAATCAGCACGCTTCCCTGTGCCTGCCGATGCATCACTTTTATGATATCGTTCACCTGAATCCCCATACTTAAGAGTCTTTCCTGGATATTACGTCCCCGGCGAACCGACAAAATTCGAACCGTCTCTCCTTCACTTGCCAGTGCTAAAGGGAAACCCGACGCCATTCTTGGACAGACAGCCATTTCCATAACCCCAATCTTCCGATAATTTTCCTGTACCCAATAAAATGATATCGATCCAGAGGAGTATCTATAAATACTTTTCAAATTTCTGTGACTTCAGTCACATTTTGAAAATATTTTTCATTTTCTTCAATACGCGAAAGCTAAACACGGAAAATTACGAATAGCCTTTCCAGTAAATCAGAATTGCACCATTAGCGAAACTGACACTCACCAGGTATTGGCTTGGCATCACGGTTCTGTTCAAGAACAATTCCTCTCCCAGCCATTTCAGCGTAAAACATCTGACCGGGATCAATGCCTCGGTCACGCAGTGTGGTAATAATCTCCCGTACAGATTGGCCAAGGACAACATCGTATGGAAGAACAATGCGGGTAAAGATATCCATAGTCATCCCCTTCATTTATGCCTGAATTAGTGAATACGTTTTCTACAACTACAGTTTCGGCAACCACGACAATGGCACGGATGTCCAGAGGGTTCATTTTTGGGACAGAGAAACTGCTCCACTTCGGGGGCAATTTCACTCCAGGCCCGCCGGCAATAAACCGCCGGCAAGCCCCGCTCTTTAACTTTTTTCTTGATTGTTCTGGCCGCAATATGATGGAGAAAGTCGGTACAAAAAATCACCAGTTCTGCCTTAGCGGGAATGGCACACTTTGCAACCTTCGGCCTACGAGCATCCCAATGGACAATCTTATCTACACCCAGCTTTTTCAGTTTGGGGACAAAAGCGTCAATCCTATCTGCACCAACAATTAAAACGACCATAACAACTCCGTTTCCATACCTATGAACTATTCTGTCTCCTTAAGAACCTGAGCGACCCAGCTCTGAATACGTTCCTTCGTCAGTTCAGACTGATTATCTTCATCCAGCGGCAAGCCCAAAAACTGACCATCGACAAATGCTGTCGAATCCTGAAAGTCATAACCATCTCCGGAGCACTTTCCAACAATAGTGGCACCACCCTCAATTGAGGCATCATGCAAATCCTTAATCCCATCGACAAAAGTACCGGGATAAGTTTCCTGATCACCCAGACCAAACAATGCGACCTTTTTCCCCTTGAGATTAGCGCCACTCAGGCTGGCGAGAGAATCAGCCCAATCATCCTGCAAATCGCCCAGACCCCAGGTCGAAGCCCCAAGGATCAGTAAATCACATGCCTCCAAATCGGCCTTGACCGCATCTTCAATAGGGGTCACTTTTGATCCACCAATCAAGGCACATATCAAGTTTGCAGTATTTTCTGTGTTACCAGTGGTACTACCGTAGAAAATTCCTGTTTTCATTGTTTTTTTCTCCCATTTAGTGATAATTTTAGAAAGCTTTTCAAGATATTGAAAAGCAATATCAATATACTCGAAACAGACAGAGGAATCTGTGACAGGCATCACAATACGTGATTTTTCTTACAAAGGATTTTTTTGTGGACAATCAGAAAGGATGGCAGGCGGGGATTAAATCCATTTGCTGGTCAGCTGAAACTGCAACTGCAGCTACCGCTGCATTCCACTTCGTCAAGAACAGACTCAAGGCATGAAATGTCCTGAAATTTGACCTGCCCTCTCAGATAGCTGATCCCATCCTGCTTCGTCAGCCTTTGCAGACAACGGGACAAAGTCTCTCTGGCAATTCCCAATTCCTGGGCCGTCAAACTGATCGGCCTGAGATCAACGCTGTGCCCCCCCGCAGAAGTGCAACGTCCCTGCCTTATTTTGTGCAGCAGATATGCGGCAACCTTCACGTCTGCCTTGCAGCAGCGGGAAAGTGTTCTCATTTCACGTTCCTGCTCAACCTGGGAGGCCATCTGACCAAGAATATTGCCGTAAAAATTTGTATTGCCTTCCATGAGCTGGCGAAAAGCGTCGTGATTCCAGTATATCAACTCTGTCGTTCCGGCATTGACCATCTGGCTGTTACAAGAACGATTTGAAACAGCCGCAGCCAGGCAGAAAAATTCACCGACACCGAATCGTTGCATCAAGTGCTCCTGTCCGTCTGGTGCTGTACGCAACATACGCATCTCACCAGAAACGACAAAAAACAATCGTCGCGACATCTCTTCCGGGTCGATTCGCCCAAATTGTCCTTTGAGAACACGAGTACGACCAGCAGTCGCAACCTGTCGGACAAGGTCGGCATCAACCCCCTCCAACAGTGGAGCACTGCTCAAAATAGCCAAAATCTTGTCTAACATCTCAAGCCGCCTGCAATAGCTGAGAGGGAAGGCACCCAGTCGCCAGCTTTGTAATCACTTCTTGTCTTTTAGCACGATAAAAACTATTCAATCTCAAGCTCCTCGCTGGTGGGCCGTAGATTCGCCACAACCCCCGGCCATGAGAAAATTTGGCTCCGTGCCGCATGAAGCCTTTGACGTCCTTGATCGGATACCCCAAAAACATCCCGACTTCATGGGGAACTCCAAGACTAAAGGATTCTTGTAGATGGTGAAGCGTCTTTTCCAATGTGAGTGGCTGGGGATACCCGTGGTGAAGTAGAAAAGTTTGCATCGTTTTTCCGTTCAACCGACGCTCCAGTAAGTCGGAACGGTAAATGAGTAGCAGAGCACTGTCTTTTTCGGATCTCATCGTCCGAACTGAGACTGGTAAGTCCGCCAGAAGGTCTGTTCCGAACTTCTGCCACAGGCGATACATGCGTCGTCCACATGGGAGCTTCTGATTTGGAATACGGATCATATTGGCTGGCTTTGCCCCGGAGATGACCTCTGCCGCTGCAATCGCAAAAAAAGCAGCCAGACACTCCCGAGGCGTTGGAAACATCCCGGCAACGTCGATCCAAGTCAAATCTCGTTCAATCGGGAGAGAAGGCGAACCGGAATTTACTTTCTTCTCAAGAATATCTGCGCAGCAATTCGGGTTTTCACAACAGGGCATTTAATAGCTCCAATGGATTTTGATTACCATTATCATTTTAGTGACAAAAAATTAGCAGCATTAACTGCTGCCTTAACTCTATCGTGTTACCTGCAAAAACTGAGTTCGTAATAAACCTAAACGATTCATCACTAATAATCTGTGACTTGAGTCACAATTTAAAAGAATGAAATTCTTTTATTTTCCGGCACAACGAGAGCAGAGGCCATATAACTCATGGCGATGGTTTCTAATCA
>JAOZOH010000187.1:0-362 GCA_029933365.1 Desulfuromusa sp.
AGCAGAACCAGAGCAGGTCCATGTGGTTTTCTGTCTCCACGCTCCCAGTGACGAAGGGTACTGACGCTTATACCGAATGCCGAAGCAAATTCACTTTGTGACATTCCAATTTGCGACCGAATGTTTTTTACATCAACAGGTGAGAACTCATGGACGATAGCTTTTCCAGTGATGCCCTTTGAAAACCCTAGTGCCTCATCAAGACCCTGTTTTATGCTATCAAATGCGCTACTCATTTTTGGCCTCCGTAGTTTTCAATGATTAATGTTACATATTTGGCTAATTCGTTACTTTCTGCTTTTGACAAGTTTGCTTTTTCGCCTTTGCCAAATAAGGTAAGTAGAAACAGAGGACTAGAGGTG
>JAOZOH010000187.1:372-4548 GCA_029933365.1 Desulfuromusa sp.
AATGGATTATGATAAGTCAACCTGGGTTATTGAATGTTGTTGCTTCGAGTTTTGATTTGGCGTGAAGGGCGGCCATTTTTGCACCTTCATCGATGAGAAAATCTGCAGCCATGTGAGTATAGATTTCAGTCATGCGAATATCACTGTGACCGAGTATGGCTTGTAGGCTGCGTAGGTTGACTCCTGCCTGGATGGCAGCGGTTGCTCCGGAATGGCGCAGTAGGTGATTGTGTACATCTTTGGTGATCCCCGCCCGGATAGCAGCCATCTTGATCCCTTTTTTAATATTTTGGTAGGGCTCTCCGGTCTGGACGCTTATGAACAGATATTCATCGTTTCTTTTTGGTCTGATTTTGTCGTTCTTGTCGACTTGTTTACCTCTTCTTATTCTGGGGTAGTGAATGCAGGCTTTGGCAAGTCGTTCCTTGAGCTCTTCACCAACGATCGGGACGATGCGACCCTTGTCCCCTTTGCCGCGTATATGAAGTAGCCCACGTTCCAGTTCGACCATTCCCCTGGTTAAGTGCAGTGCTTCATTTCTCCGTAGTGCGCAGAAGCTATAGAGCATGGCGATGGTCTTTTTGTCACCATGCATTTCATTTAAAAGCCGTCTGGTTTCGTCTGGTGTGAGGACCTGTTTGTTGGGTGGTCTGGTCTGTCGTTTGGTGTAGAGCCTTGGAAGGTCTCCAATTGGAACTTGGAGGTCGATTTTGGCAAATTTAAGCATGGCACGCCAGTAGCTGAACTCGATGTTAACGGTCTTGCGGGTGACACCATCGTCAGATCGTTTTTTCTTATAGCGGGTGTAGTCGGCGTGGCGGAAATGTCTTAGCGGCCTATTTCCCAAACAATCGATCATGCGTGGAAGAGTCTTCTCTGCTGCACTTGCTGTCGCTTCGCTGTTTTCTAAATAATACCAGTCCAGGAAGCGGCCAATAACATCGTTCGGACGTTGATCCTCTGCTTCAGAGGGGATTCCGCGCAGGTCAGCTTCAAATGCGATTGCCTCGGCTCTGCTGCCTTCATAGGTAACGTATTCGTCTTTTCCTTTACGCCCGTTGCTGATGCGGAGTTGCCACCAGCCGCGACCTTTTGTCGGATGTTTCTTGATCGACATAGATTGATTTATCCATTATGTACTGCTTGTTCAAGAGTGTCAGAGATCCATTGGTTCAAGCTTTTTCCTTGTGTCGCTGCGATGCGGGCAATATCAGCATGGAGTGTGGATGAAACTCGAATGTTGAATCTTCCGGAGTATTCTTTCTTGGGTTCCACGCCGTTCTCAGCACAGTGATCAAGAAAGGTTTTGAGGGAGATAGCGCCCTCATTTTCGAGAGTGTCAATGTCTTTGGCGTAAAAAATAGCCCCACCTTTGAGACCCGTAAATTTACCTCGCAACATCTTAACCTTTGGGTCGTAGGCAATGACCGCCCGATAGCCATTAATTTCCATGATGTTCATCATAGCGTCGCCTTATTTTCTTTCAGCACTGGTGGTTTTGTTGGTTGCATTTTGTACAAAGGACAGTACTAGTATTTGGTACTATTATCCACTGGAAAGAACGTGATTAACCACAAAGAGAGTCGGGTGATGTCCTCCTGGATCAGGTTCTGTAGCTGGTGGATTAAGACTTTCCGGCAATAGTTACGGTGACGATGCTGATCAGGCCATGACCTTCGGTGATCTGAGCTCCCTGGACTGTTTTGATACTGCTTTCGGCTTGAGCTGTGGCAATGGTGGCGTCCTGGAGACCGAGACCGAATACTCCTATTCTCCGAATACTGTGAACATCGAAGTTATGTTCGTGAGCAAATTTGATCAGCTCGGGAGGGGTTTTGAAGCTGAACGCAGGACTGCATCCTGAGAGGAGGGATGTGATAATCAGCCCGCCGATCAGTGCTGTTTTGCCCTTGCTAATTCTAAGTTGATTTTTCCACGATAGGATTAAAGTGAGCAACGCGATGGTGGCAAAGCTCAAAGAAAAAAAGATTGTGACTGTCTCGAATGGAAGCATGGAGCCGAGCAGGCTGATAATTAACAACGTAGGGATCGTTTTACCAAAGAGATTGGGTTGCTGGGGCTGTTTGCCGGTCTTTGGTGTTGCTGATTGTAGCAGCCGTTGCAGTCTGGTTTTTGTGGTGTCGATGTCGCTTATATTTGTCACGGGTTCTTCCCCCTGTTTTTATGAATTGTTTGAATTTACTGAAAACCTGCCGGTTATTAACTTGCCAATTTAATCATTCTTATCACTGTCCCTTTGTTGATTTGCTTGCTTTCTGTCTCTAGCACTTCCTCACAAAGGACCGTCACCAGTTCGGCAATTTTAGCTGCTGGCATATCAAGGTCGTTGTTTTGCAGGTGCTCGGTGACTGCTTCCACGACTTGTTTGACAATATCAAGATCGACCTGGTGGGGGGCGATCTCCGGATGAGTATTGTCCGTGGTTGCTGCGACCTCCTTGCCGTTGATCAGCCAATCGAGTGATTCGCCACTCACTTCAGAGATGACAGCAATAACCGTGACGGGGATCCGTATCGACCCATTGAGATAGTCGGTAATGGTTGCACCCGATCGATCAACACTTTTTGCCAATTCCTTGAGTTTGATATCTGCCTTGTCCAAGGCGACCCGACATCTCTCTGCGATTTCCTTATTTTTATTAGTCATAGCCGTATATTTAAATAAAATTTAGGATATGTCAAATGTTTTTGTGAAAAAAATAAGAGTATGGCGGATAATTCACAATTAATTAGCTAAAAACGCATTTCTACGCTTGACGATTAGGTATTTACGAATTATGATTTAGGAAATTACTAATTCAAGGGTGATTCAAATGACTTTAGGCGAACAAATAATCATCGCTCGAAAGAAGAAGGGGATGAAGGCTTATGAGTTGGCCAGCATGATTGATCGGTCAACGGCAATGATGTCTGATATCGAAAACGACAAGCTAAAAGGAAGTCTTTCCCCGGATTTACTCATCGGTATTGCAGACGCACTCAACGCCCCAGAAATTCTCCTGCAGAATTGCCGGGAGTGTCCTGTCCGACAGCATCTCTTGCGCCAACATTATCCAGAGTCAAACAATCTTCTCGATGATCCGACAGCGATTATTTTGAAGGTGCGTCAGGAAATGCAGGCAGCCATCAAGGTTGTCACTGATCTGAGTGAGCAGTCTCTGGCCGTTGATTCTAAATCCAAAGCAGAGCACCAGGATTGTTTTCCCGAGATGATGGAGCGGGTTATGGATGTGGAGAGGTGGATTGAAGCGCTTAAGTTTGAGTTGGTTCTGAACCAGGTCAGGGGGGGATCCCATGTTGCATGAAGAACAAACCCAACTGGATCGAATTGAGTCGATGCTGTCCCAGCTGCTCGGAGAGGAACAACCAAGGCCGACGGTGCTGCGTGACGATCTTCGCCGTCAACAGGCTTTGGCAAGGAAATCAAAGAAGCGGTTGCAGTAGTCGTGATATCGACGGGTCCTTCCTGGCGTTCTTTGCCATGCGGGCTGGGTAAGCCCCAGCTTATGGATCCATGCGTATTTTGAACAAAAAATGAATTTATGAATATTGTCAGTAGGTTGTCATTTTCTTTAACCATATAGGGTATGCAATTGAGTGTTGAATTGATGGGGAAAGTCTGGCGGCGGGGTGATCTGAATACCACCGAGAAAATGGTCCTTTTGTCACTTGCCGACTACAGCAATATTCACGGCCACTGCTGGCCAGCTGTTGAAACCTTGGCGCTGCGATGTTCTGTCGGTGATCGTCAGGTTCGCCGGATTATCAAGAAGCTGGAAGCCGATGGACTGTTGACTGTCAAAAATCGGGGCAGACGATCAAACTATTACATCCTTGATCTCGATATTAAACCGGACACCGATGACCAGTTAAAGAATCCCGAAGGTGACTTAACCGGACATTCTGAACAGGTTAAACCGGACATGGGTGACCGGTCTATAAATGAACCACCAGTAGAACCTAAAAGACCGGCAGCAAAAAAAGCACTGCCAGCCATGCCAGCAATAAAAACCCAGCCAAAAGATCACACCTGGTTCACCGCCTGGTGGTGTTTTGCTTATCAGCAGATTGTCAGAGAAAAATACGTTTACCAAAAAAAAGACGCCGGGCAGATCAAACAACTGCTCTCAGTGCTCGGGTTAATGGAAACCACCTG
>JAOZOH010000188.1 GCA_029933365.1 Desulfuromusa sp.
GGGCAATAAAACAGGAGATCAGACCATAAACTACATTAAGTGAGGGAGAAACAAAGTGGCCGTACTGAAATAGATCAGAATTCCAGTAATATCATTGACAGTCTGAACAATCGGACTGGAAGCAATCGCGGGATCTATCCCGACTTTCTTAAAGAAAGCTGTCACTAAAACCCCCATACATGCGGCAACAGTAATAGCAGTCACCATTGCAGCCCCGACTACCACGCCAAAATAGATATTTTGATGCCATAGGGTAGCGACCGTTGCAATGACCAACCCACAGACAGTTCCCATGATAAGCCCAACCCGTAATTCCTTCAAAAAAATCCTTCGCAGCATGGTAAAATCAACCCGTCCGGTAGCAAATCCGCGGACCAGAATAGTTGAGGTTTGGCTACCAACATTTCCCCCCATACCTGTAATAACGGGGATAAATGAAATCAGCATAATTACCTGTTGCAATGTCGCCTTGTAGTACCACATCAAAGTCCCAGTCACGACACCACCAACCAAGGTTGTCAATAACCACGGTAGGCGCAAACGGGCTATTTGCAATGATTTATAGCCCAGCAACATTTCATCTTCACTGGTACCAGCCATCCGCAGAATATCTTCAGTGGCCTCATCGCGCATGACATCAATAACATCATCGACCGTAATCAATCCCAGCAACTTTCCCTGATCGTCAACAACCGGAATTGCCAGAAGATTGTATTTAGCAACCAGATCAGCCACTTCTTCCTGATCCATATCTGCCCTGACCCGCATGACATTGGTCGACATAATATCGCACAGTTTGGTCCCCGGTGGGACTGTCAACAGTTGTCGTAACGACAACACGCCAACGAGGTGGTTATGTTCGTCAGTGACGTAGACATAGAAAACCATTTCATAGTCTTCAGAATCCTGAAGTGATTCAATCGCCTGCTTGACTGTGGTCTCCTGATCAAGAGAAAAAACGTCGGTCGACATGATACTACCGGCCGTTTCCTCATCGTATCCAAGGAGATGTTCCACGTCTTCAGACTGATCATCGTGCAACTCTGTCAGAATTTCTTCAGCTAAATCATCCGGTAAGCTGCGAATAAAAACAGCACTGTCATCATCAGCCATTTCGTGAACAATAGAAATGAGGTAGGTCTTATCAAGAAGTTCTGCAAGCTCTGGCCACGTTTCCGGTTCCAGTTCAGCCAAAACATCGGCAACACGTTCCAGGTCAGGAGTTAATTCAAGCAAAGTTTTCTGCTCAGGAAGTTCAAAATAACGAAACAGGTGGGCAATATCGGCCGGATGGATTTTAGCTAAAGTATTTTTAAGATTTGAAGTCGCACCGCGCCGCAGCAGTTTACTAACAGTCGCCTGTAAAACCTGCATTTTTTGTTCATGCATAAGAAACACCTGCTATTACACAAAGGAAGGAAGATACCGTTACATGAAAACTAGCATTCAGTCCTTGTTGAGTCAACGCGAACGCGTAGCTGAAACAAAAACAGGGGGCAAAGATTTATATCTTTGCCCCCCGATAAAAAACACTATGAAAAACGACTTTAAGCGGTTACTGCCTCAGGTGATTTATCAGATTTATCGGTATTATCCTCAATGACTTCCCCAGAAACAGTTTTTTCAGCTTTCTCTTTTGGTTCAAATCCTTCCTCAACCAATTCAATAATAGCCATTGGAGCATTATCTCCCTGACGATTCTCAAGCTTGATGATTCGGGTATAACCTCCAGGACGCTGAGAATACCGTGGTGAAATCATCTCAAACAGCTTGGCGACAACTTTCTGATCACGGATAACTCGCAATGCCTGACGTCGAGCATGGAGATCACCCCGCTTGCCCAACGTAATCATTTTATCTGCCAGCTTGCGTAGTTCTTTCGCACGGGTAACGGTTGTTGTAATTCTCTCATTTTCGAAAAAAGAGGTTACCATGTTTTCCATCATGTGCTGACGATGATCAGGCTTACGACCAAGACGTCTGCCAGATTTATTGTGGCGCATTGCTTTTGTTCCTTTCTAAAAAACAACCAAAGGGAGACTACTCTTCGTCTTGACCCTTTTGAATCAATTTCAGGTAATCAGGATCTGGAAAATTATCCAACTTTACACCAAGACCCAAACCCATCTCTGTCAGAATATCTTTTATTTCATTTAGAGACTTCCTACCAAAGTTCTGGGTTTTCAGCATCTCAGCTTCTGACTTCTGCACAAGTTCACCGATTAGATTAATCTGAGCATTCTTTAAGCAATTTGCACTACGAACGGAAAGCTCCAGTTCTTCAACTGAACGATAAAGATTCTCGTTAATCTTATGCTTTTCGCTATCTTCCTCTTCCAAAACAGGTTCTTCTGTTTCATCAAAGTTAATAAAAATCTGCAACTGTTCTTTATAAATTTTAGCTGCATAAGCGATTGCATCTTCAGGCTTGACACTACCATCAGTATGAAGTTCCAAGGTCAACTTATCATAATCAGTTATCTGCCCAACACGGGCATTTGAAACATTATAATTCACCTTGGCGATCGGAGAAAAAATAGCGTCAATAGGAATGGTTCCAACCGGGGCATTCTCATCACGATTTTTTTCAGCTGCGACATAACCCTTACCCATCGCTACAGTCATGTCAATTTCAAGATCAGTCTCATCACCACAGGTGGCAATATGATGATCAGGATTCAGGATTTCAACATTATTATCGGTAATTATATCCCCAGCCTTGATGACTCCAGTGCCCTTTTGGACAATCCGAATATTACGATCATCATGGCCATGAAGATTAACCTTTACCCCTTTTAGATTCAGAATAATATCTGTAACGTCCTCGGTCACCCCAACCACACTGGAAAACTCATGCTGAACATTCTTGATACGTACCGAAGTAATTGCAGCACCTTGCAGAGAAGACAGAAGAATACGGCGTAGTGAATTTCCTAGAGTTGTACCAAAACCACGTTCAAAAGGCTCTGCAACAAATTTACCGTAGGATTCAGTTAATTCCGATGCTTCTAACCGCAGCGGCTTGATCAGCTCTCGCCAGTTTTTGTACATATATTTTATTCTCCCTCTCAAGAGTCCCTGATGAGGTTAAAATTTATTTAGAGTAAAGTTCAACAATCAATTGCTCTTGGAACTCAGGTGTCGTCAACTCACTACGCACTGGTAAGGTCTTAATTGTCCCCTTGAAGGCATCCCGCTCAAGCTCAACCCAAGAAGGAACCCCACGACGCATGACGCTATCTAGAGATTCATTAATGCAAGCAATCTCACGACTCTTCTCACGCAAAGTCACAGCATCATTGGGGGTAACTAAGTAAGAAGGAATATTGACCTTCTGTTCGTTAACCTGAAAATGACCGTGGCGAACCAACGTTCTAGCTTGAGCACGAGAAGCAGCAAAACCAAGTCGATAAATAACGCTATCAAGGCGGCGCTCCAACAACATCAGAAGATTTTCACCGGTAACACCCTTCATGCGATCTGCTTTGGCAAAATAGAGCCTGAACTGTTTTTCTTGCAAACCATAGGTACGTTTCATTTTTTGTTTTTCACGCAACTGAGTACCATAATCTGTAACCTTAGTACGCCGTTGACCGTGCTGCCCTGGAGCATAATTACGACGCTCTAAAGCACATTTATCGGTGTAACACCTGTCCCCTTTCAGGAACAGTTTGGCATTTTCTCTTCTGCACTGACGGCAGACTGGACCAGAGTATCTAGACAACTTCTTCCTCCTTGATGCTTAAACGCGCCGACGCTTGGGCGGACGACAACCATTGTGCGGGATCGGGGTTACATCTTTTATCATAGTAACTGTCAAACCCGCCAGCGCAAGTGCACGCAAAGCTGATTCACGACCGCTGCCAGGACCCTTCACATAAGCCTCAACCGAACGCATACCATGTTCCATGGCCTTAGTCGCAGCATCTTCTGCTGCTATCTGTGCAGCAAAAGGAGTGCTTTTCCGTGACCCTTTAAAACCCTTTGCACCAGAGGTTGACCATGCGACAACATTACCCATCGGATCGCAGATAGTGACTATAGTATTGTTAAAGGTAGACTGAATATGGACAACACCTTTAGCAATATTTTTCTTTTCTACCTTTTTACGTCCGACTTTTTTACCTGATTTAGCCATGAATAACTCCGCTTATTTCTTCTTACCAGCAACAGTCTTCTTCGGTCCCTTGCGAGTCCGTGAATTATTTTTAGTATTTTGACCGCGTGCAGGCAACCCTCTACGATGACGCAGGCCACGATAACAGCCAAGATCCATCAGCCGCTTGATATTCATTGTCAACTCACGACGCAAATCACCCTCAACATGGCAATCTTTATCGACAAGTTCACGAATCTTAACAAGCTCTGACTCTGTCAAATCATCAGTGCGGGCATTAAAATCAACGCCAGCCTGAGAAAGAATATTTTGCGACGTAGTGCGGCCAATCCCATAAATATAGGTCATAGCCACTTCAATGCGCTTATTACGCGGTAAATCGACTCCAGCAATACGTG
>JAOZOH010000189.1 GCA_029933365.1 Desulfuromusa sp.
CGCCGCCGAAATTATTTGAAAAGCCCCATTCCTTGTTCAAGGTTTGGGGCTTTTTTTTTGTCAAATTTATGTAATATTATACGAGTTTTTAGGTGGGTTCTATTTGATAACCTTTTATTTTCCTATGCAGGTTTGAGCGTTCCAGCCCGATTTCTTCTGCTGTTTTAGAAACATTCCAGTTATTTTTCTGTAGTTTCTCTAGTAAAAAACGTTTCTCGAATTCCTCTTTGGCTTCACGGTACGAGTCCGGGAGATCTGCGGTAGCAAGGCTCTGAGGCTCATTTTTAGGCTTGTGCTGATTAATCGCATGTGGCAAATCTACGAGGTTGATGCTCTGTCCTGGAGTCATAATGACTAATCTTTCAATGAGATTCTTTAATTCTCTGACGTTTCCTGGCCAATTGTATGCCTGTAAAGCACTCAATGCTTCTTGGGTGACAGATTTGATCTCACGGCTCTCTTTGCCGCAAAAATATTGGAGGAAGTGTTTACATAATTGGGGTATATCATCTTTACGCTTGCGTAGCGGCGGAACCTGAAATGGAAGGACGTTAAGGCGGAAGAAGAGGTCTTCTCTGAAATTCCCAGATTTTATTTCTTCTTGGAGATTTTTATTTGTTGCAGCGATAACTCGCACGTCAACCTGAATATTTCTATTTCCACCGACCCGGTCAAATTTTTGTTCTTGTAAAATACGTAAAATTTTTGCCTGAGTTTTTAGACTCATATCCCCAATTTCATCGAGGAAAAGGGTTCCTCCATTGGCTTGGTCAAACTTTCCTTTGCGTGCAGCTGTTGCTCCGGTAAAGGCCCCTTTTTCATGGCCAAAAAGTTCAGATTCTATTAATTCTTCAGGGATTGCCGCACAATTTACTTCAATAAAGGGTTTTTCAGCTCGTGTTGATTGTTGATGGATAGCCCTTGCAACCAGCTCCTTTCCGGTTCCATTTTCCCCACTGATTAACACCCATCCAGAGCTGGGCGCTGCCAGCTTAATTTGTTGCTTCAGCTGGTCTATGGCTGGGCTGGTTCCGATCATCTGGTAGTCACGGCCAATTTTTTCTTTGAGCGCTTTATTCTCTGCAACGAGTTGACCAATTTTCATTGCATTTTGAATCGACAGGAGAACCTTTTCAAGGGAAAGCGGTTTCTCAATGAAATCAGAGGCACCGAGACGAGTTGCCTTAACTGCTGTTTCAATTGACCCATGTCCACTCATCATGACAACCAATTGGTGAGGACGGATCTGTTTTATTTTTTTCAGTGTTTCCAGCCCATCTATCCCCGGCATCCAGATATCGAGTAAAATCAAATCTGGATCTTCTGTTTGTATCAAGGTGAGACATTCCTCTCCGGTGGCTGCAAAAGAGGTTCTAAACCCCTCATCTTCAAGAATGCCTTCTAAACTTTGGCGGATACTATGTTCATCATCAACGATGAGGATATTTTTCATCTGGATTCCTTGTCTGATCGTTTAACTGTTAGTTGCTGGGAGTTCAATGATAAAAAGGGAACCTTTCGGACTATTATCTCTGACCCGAATATAGCCATTATGGTCAGCTATGATGGTTGATACAATAGCTAAACCTAATCCTGTCCCCATTTTCTTTGTCGAAAAATAAGGTTCAAATAATCTCATTTTGTCTTCAGCAGGGATTCCGCACCCAGAATCAGCAACCGTCAGGGTGATAATCTGTAGTTCTTGGTTGTAGACAGTTTCGAGTTTGATTTCTCCATCACCGGTGATTGCGGCAATGGCATTTTCCAACAGATTTATAATAACCCTTTTAATTTGTTCGCGGTCAAATTTTGTATCAGGTAAGTGTTGATCCAGGGTGTACTGAAAAGAAATATTTTTATGCGCTTCCCTGTATAATGACAGGCACTCACTAATCACTTCATTGAGATTGTTTTCACTTGGTTTCGTGGCAGGCATCCGGGCAAAGTTGGAAAACTCATTAACCAGATTTTTCAATTCATCAACTTGATCACTGATCATTTTGGTACAATCATCAAACACGTGGTCATCATCGGTAAAACGATCTAGATAACGTTTCCTGAGCCGTTGCGCTGATAGTTGTATAGGTGTCAGCGGGTTTTTAATTTCATGGGCAATGCGTCTTGCAACCTCTCTCCATGCAGCCATTCGCTGAGCTTTATAGAGTTGTGTCAGATCATCAAATACGACCACAGTCCCAAGGAAATTATTATGTTTGTCGCGCAATGTCGTGAGATTAAGCATCAAAGTGAACTTGTCACTTCCAATCGAAATCGTTGTTTGCTGCCGTACCGTTCCCCGGTCTGAGTAGAAAAGTTCCTTCAGGAGTTCCATGATTTGTGGCATATAACTATTGGGAATAACCTCACGGAAATCTTTACCCAGTACTTTGTTAGCATTGAGATGGAGTAGGTTCTCAGCCGACTTGTTGACGGTTGTCAGATGTCCTGAACGATCAATGGAGATAACCCCAGCAGTCACATTAGCCAGGATTATCTCCATGTAGTCCCGGCGGCGATCGAGTTCAAGATTTGAACTTTGCAACTCCTGATTTGCAGTAATAACCTCTATCCTGCCTTGCCGAAGATCGGTTGTCATCTTGTTAAAGGCGTTCACCAATGTCCCTATTTCATCTGTGCTACGGGTTTTTAGCTGAATATCCAGATCACCCCCAGCAACTTTAGTGGTCGCCGTTGCCAGTTCTTGAATTGGCACTGTGATGCTTCTGGCAAGATGAAACCCAAACCAAGTTGCAAGAAATAGAATTATCAACGCGATAAGCAGCAGAACAATGACATAACTCTGTTGGATTTGACCTTTTATTGACTTGGTAATTTTATACTGATCGACAGAAGAGGCTATCTCCTTCATTTTATTGATTAAGGAGTAAGGGACATAGTAGTTAACAACAACAACCCCGACAATATCCTCAGGATTCCAGTTAGACTGAACCGGAACAATTCCGCGGATCAAATCAGCTTGTCCCACCGGGGTTATTTGTGAGAAACGGATCCCCTGCAGTCCTTCTCGGACCGGATCTGAACTTGCTGTGGTGATTTCAATGATGGGAAGTTTAGGGTTGGCAACTCTGACCAGTTCCTCATGCGTAGCTGAAAAAACCTCAACAATTCCAAGGTTATATTCTTCTTGTTTCTCCTTGATCAACTGTTTCAGCTGCGGCAGGTTCTCCTCGTTGAGAAACTTTCCCTCTTTGATTCGATTACTCAACTGGTCTGCATAATAAAGAGCATTCGCCTCAGAATTACGGTAGTAGGTTTGCGCAACTTCCAGGGATTCATCAAGAGCTTTCTCCACCTGATTATTAAACCAGTTGTCGATACTGCTACTGATGAATCCCGCTGAGACAAAAAATAACAACATCGTAGGAATCAGTGACAGCGCAATAAAGGCTCCAACAAGTTTGCTGCGGAGTTTTGCTCCAGGAACCCCACGTCGTCGTTCTAAAACTAATTTGAAGAGATTGCGAAAAATAAGAAAAAGAAACAACAGAACCAGGAGGATATTCAGGTTAATAACGGCAAGCGCGATGATGCTGTTACTAATGGGAAGTTGCGACGTCAGTTCAACCAGGCGACTTTCCATTTGAGGGATTAAGATCAGCAGAAAAACAGCGAGAAATATCAGTATCCATTCTCGCCGTCTATGGTGTGATTTTTTCTGATCTTGTGGTTCAGGTAAGTCTGTTGTCATACCCCAGCCTGTCAGGAATTCTACAATATTCAAAGAATGATTCTATTGAATGCGTCGACACAAAACAAGCGTGATGGGCGGATTTCTGTTATTTTTAGGATAAATATTCAAGTGGTGACATTTAAAGGGGAGTTAAAACAAAAACAGGCACTTGCTTTTATAAGCTAAGTACCTGTTTTTATTTTGGAGCCACCCTCCGGAATCGAACCGGAGACCTGATCATTACGAGTGAACTGCTCTACCAACTGAGCTAGGGCGGCAATAAGGTTTGAATTTTTACCTCAATTTGTCAAATGAGTCAATCATCATCACTTGACCTGTCGCATAGATTTTTTTACTGGTCTCTTGACAAATGGTTTTTGTTTAGATATATTCCTATCTAGGAATAATTATTATTTATCTGGTGCCTGAACTTATGAAGTCGGTCTTGAAAAACGAACTTGATGCTTTTGTTGAAGCTTGCCGCGAGAAAGATTTGCGTGTAACTCCACAACGGTTGGGGATTTTTAAAGAGTTGGCACAAGCAACGGATCATCCGACTGCGGAAACACTTCATCAGCGCTTGATTCAAGGGATGCCAACTCTGTCGTTGGATACGGTTTATCGCACCTTGGGAACTTTTGCGAATCTTGGGTTAGTGAACAAAGTTGAAACCTCTGAAAGTCAGGCTCATTTTGAGGTTTCACACGTGCAGCATCATCATTTGATCTGTCGAAAGTGTAAAGAAATTATCGATTTCCAGTGGCAATACATTGACAATGCT
>JAOZOH010000190.1 GCA_029933365.1 Desulfuromusa sp.
TTCTACTTTTAACTTTTATTGCTATTATTGCTTTGCAACGCATGTCGCTGCGCAATGACCTGCTTCAGGATACGCAGGCTTTGGGTCAGGGGATCAGTGAAAACTGTGCCGCAGCAATGGTCTTCAATGACCCACAGTCGGCAACCTTGGCGCTTGGCTCTTTATCGGCAACTCCTCATGTTATTGGCGCTCGATTGTTCGATAAACACCAAAAGATTTTTGTTGAATTTCATCAAAACTTGGACAGAGATCCAAATATTGATGAGTTAAAAACTGAGACAATACTGTTCCAGGGACACATATTTTTTCCTGCCTATCTAGATGTTTTTGAGCCGGTTATTTACGCAGGTGAAACTCTCGGTCAATTGATGCTGCGGGTTGATCTTGCCAAGGTGAATGATATTCTGATCCGTTATATCTGGATTGGCTTCGTGGTTTTTATCATTTATTCGCTATTGGCATTTTTGCTGGCTAACAGCTTGCAACGGCTAATCTCTGCTCCGATCAACTCCCTGGTGCTGTCCATGCAAACGATCTCGCGGGAGAAAAATTATTCACACCGTGTGCAAACAACCAGTCATGATGAGTTGGGAAGCCTGTTTGACGGTTTCAATGAGATGCTCGCAGAGATTGAAACCCGCGATCAAGAGTTAGTGAACAGCAAAGCTCATTTAGAACATCAGGCTCATCACGATCCCCTGACCAATTTGGCAAATAGATCCCTCTTCCACGATCGGCTAGAACATTCTCTGGCTCGAGCTAAAAGAGTGAAATCCCGGCTCGCAATTTTGTTTATCGATCTGGATCGCTTCAAAAACATCAACGACTCCCTTGGCCATGATATTGGGGATCAAGTTCTTTGCGCTGTGACCGAGCGATTGAATAGCGTGGTCAGAAAAGCAGATACTTTAGCCAGAATTGGCGGGGACGAATTTGTCATTATTCTGGAACAGTTGCGAAGAAATGATGATGTCGGGCGTTATGTGGAAAAGGTGCTCAGAGAAATCGCCCAAACTATTGAGATTTCTGCGCTGAAATTACATGTAACTGCGAGCATTGGGATCAGTCTTTATCCCGATAATGGTGAGGATGCGGATAGCCTGATGCAGGCAGCAGATATTGCTATGTATCAGGCCAAAAACAAGGGGAACCATCTATATCAATTTTATTCTGCTGATATGAATAGTAACACTCGTGAATCTTTGTTACTGGAAAATCAACTTCGCAGCGCATTGAAATACAAACAGTTGGTTTTGTACTATCAGCCACAGTATGAATTGAAAACCGGCCAGTTGATCGGATTTGAAGCATTAATCCGCTGGAATCATCCGGATCTAGGAGTTGTTTCCCCTCTCGATTTTATTTCGTTGGCAGAAGAAAGTGGTTTGATTGTCCCGATTGGCGAATGGATTCTACATACTGCCTGCAAGCAAATGAAAAAAATGCATAAGCAGTGGCAGTTACCGCTCAGAATCGCAGTTAATATTTCCCCCCGCCAATTTCTTCATCCCTCGTTAGTCCAGACTGTTGCTGAAGTTCTCTACCGAACCAAGTTGAAGCCATGTTTTTTGGAACTTGAAATCACCGAGAGCATGGTGATGGGGAATGTTGATCAGGCCATCAGCAAGATGAATGAATTTAATGAGATGGGTGTCGAACTGGCCATTGATGACTTTGGTACCGGCTACTCATCGTTGGAATATTTGAAGAAATTTCCTATTTCTAAATTAAAGATCGATCAGTCTTTTGTCCGGGAATTAGGGACTGATCCCGATGATACTGCCATTGTTAATTCAGTTATTTCTCTTGCTAAGAATATGAACCTGGAAGTTATTGCTGAGGGGGTGGAAACTGTTGAACAGTTAGATCTGCTGAAGCATCAAGGCTGTGACCAGGGGCAAGGGTATCTGTTCAGTAAACCCCTGCCTGTCTCTATGTTACCTTCTTTGATCGATTCTCTCCTTGTTGATAATCCCGAAGCGCTTACCCAGATTATGCAAAAATCCCAAGTATCCTGACTACGTTAAACTGAAAAATATTTTCTTTCTGGCCGTCCGACAGCACCGTAAATCAGTTCGGCACTGACTTGACCGCCGACTGTCAGGTATTCCAGATAACGCCTGGCGGTGGTACGACTTGCACCGATCTGCTCGCCGACTTCTTCAGCACTGAATCCGTCGGGATGAGGCTGGTGAAACACCGCACTGACTTTTTTCAGCGTGAGCGGGTCAATCCCTTTGGGGTACTTTGATTCTCCAGGGCGAGAATCTTTGTACGGATGTAACAGCCGATCAACCTTTCTCTGATCCAGATTTGCATCAGCTGCCATCCGGGAGCGGTGCTCACGAAACTTCTCCAATGCTTCTTTAAAGCGCGGGAACAGCACTGGTTTGAGAATATAATCGAAAACCCCACCGCGCATTGCTTCCTGCAATGGTTCCAATTCTTTGGCCGCAGTCACCAGGATCACATCAGTTGCTTGCTGTCGGGCACGGATTTTCCAGAGAATGTCAGTTCCCAGACCTTCTGGAAAATAAAGATCGAGGAGCATTAAATCAGGCTCAAACAGTTTGCTCATCTTTTCTGCATCTTCTAGGGTGCTGGCAATCCCGCAAACGCTGAAATGATCAACTTTTTCGGTAAAATGGCGATGGATTTCCGCAATTTTCGGGTCATCTTCGACAATCAGTACCTTTAGTTCCATATTCATTCAGCCCTTTGTTTTGGAATAAATACGCTGAACAGTGCGCCCCCCATATCACTGTCAGCCAGGGTGATCTGCCCTTGTAAATCCTGTATCGCTTTCCTGACTAGATATAAGCCTTGACCGCGATCAGCCTTTTTAGTGGAGAATCCTTTTTCAAAAATGGTAGCGCTTCGATCTGCTGGAATTCCGGAGCCTGAATCTTCAATTTCAAAAATAAGATCATTTCCAATGTCGGTCATTGAGAGTTTGACTTGCGGGTTTTGCTTCCCTTCTTGTGCCGCGTCGAAAGCATTATCCAATAAATTACCAAGGATCGTCAGTACTTTTTCTCGATTGAGATCGGTGGGTACATCAATCAGCTGACTATCCGGGTCAATTTCGAGATCGATCCGCAGTTCCTGGGCATGATTATATTTGCCGATAATAAATGCGGCAAGTACCGGATGGGGGACCGCTTTGGCAAGAAAGGCAATCAGTCCCTGATAGCCTGCAGATTCACGACCAATTAATTCCAGGGCTTCCTTGTCATGTCCTATCTGAATCAACCCGGCGATAGTATGGAGCTTGTTGGAATACTCGTGGGTCTGAGCGCGGAGCATTTCTGAATATTCTTTGACCTGAGATAGTTGTTTAGCCAGAATATCCAGTTCATCCTTGCGCCTGAAACTGGCAACTGCACCGATGATTTTACCTTGATCAAGCAGGGGGACCGTATTGATAATCATGGTTGCTTCTCCAACGCTCAGTTCCTGGTCGATCCGCTGCTTGCCTCCGGTCAAAATTCTGCTAAGTTTTGCTCCAGGCAAGACTTGGCTGATATGCTGGCCAATAACCTCGTCTTCCTGTTGCTTGCCTAAACTTTTAATGGCGACCCGGTTAACTACTGTGACTCTGGCATCACGATCGATCGCCACAATCCCTTCCCGGATCGATTCGATAATGGTGGCCCGTTCGGTAAACAGGCGGGCAATCTGTTCCGGCTCCAGGCCAAAGATCGCTTTTTTGAACCGACCAGAGATGCTGATGGCGCCGAACACTCCGAGCAACATCAATACCCCGATCAACAAGCCAACTTTATATTGATGGGTGCGAACAATCCCCTGGACATCTTCCAGCAGATAGCCAACCGAGACAATGCCGACAACCTTGCCATTATCAGCAAAAATAGGGACCTTGCCACGGATAGAGGGGCCAAGAGTGCCAACGGCTTGTGAGATATAAGATTCACCACGTTCCAGAGCTGGAGCATTGTCACCTCCAACCATGCGTTTGCCAAGGCGGTCCGTTTTCGGGTGAGAAAAACGGATGCTGTCACGATTACCAATAACAATAAATTCGGCACCGGTCTTCTTGCGGATTTTTTCAGCTAATTGCTGCAGAGTGCCGTCAGGGTGGGGTTTGAGAATTTGTTCACGAACCAGGGGAATCTGGGCGACAGTTTTTGAGACTTGTAGCGCCCGTTTTCCAATCTGCTCTCCCAGAACATCTCCGATCATGGCGGTGTACATGCCACCTGCAACCAATGTCAGGGACAAAACCAGCAGACAGACCAGTAGAATCATTCGTGTCTGTAAATTGGTAGGGAACTTTTTTCGTGGTTGTTTGAAAGAGTTGTCAATCATGGCATTGACTCCGCAACAAATAAGGTATCGTACGGTTCTTCTCAGGGTGAATTCGTCCTTACCTGCAAATTCAGCTATGCTACCGATGTAATCTTT
>JAOZOH010000191.1 GCA_029933365.1 Desulfuromusa sp.
TTTTTTTGAGGAATAATTAGATTGATAAATAAAATTCGTCTATCTGAGAGTGTATTTGAAGCTATTAAAGAGATGTTTGTCACTGATGGATTTAATCCTGGTGATAAATTTTACTCCGAAAATGAATTAACAAAAAAAATGGGGGTTAGTCGCTCATCCATCCGTGAAGCTGTGAGAATGCTGGAAGTTGCAGGACAGGTTAGTGTCAAACAGGGGAAAGGGATTTTCCTCCTAGATATTCACAGTGAACAGCTGAAAACCTTTTCTGTCTGGCTTAAAAATAATGAACAATCGATCAAGGATAACTTTGAAGTTCGTTTGATTATCGAACCTAAAGCGGCAGGTCGGGCGGCTGAAAACGCAGACAAAGATGATATTTGTAATATGAAAGAAGTGTGTGCTCAATTTGCCCAGTGTGCCCAAGATAAAAATACTGAAGAGGTTATTAAGTCTGATCGTCATTTTCATCGTCTACTGGCTGGGGCCACAAAAAATAAAACCCTGTATGTCCTTATGAAGGCAATGACTACTTCCCTACCAAATGGTTGGATTTCCAGTCTTTATACCCCTGGACGTATTGAGAAAACAGTCTCAGAACATGAGGATATTCTTGATGCAATTATTCGTCGCGATAAATCATCTGCAGAAAATGCAATGACCAGACATCTGGTAAATGCACTGCACGATATTAACGAGGAAATCAAAAAGCAGAACTAGACTTCAAACGGGAGCTTGTTATGCCAGTTAAAATTACAACTTTGATTGAGAATAGTCCTGGAGAGCACCATGCGCTGAAAACTGAACATGGAATTTCATTTTTCATTGAAAAAGATGGTCATCATATTCTTTTTGATACAGGGCAATCAGGAAGTTTTATTGAGAATGCCGAACAACTGAGAGCAGACCTTGTTTCGCTTGAGTATGTTGTTTTGAGTCACGGACACTATGACCATTCTGGAGGATTTAGAGCATTAACCCGGGTTACAACAAGTTTCAAATTGATTCTGGGGGAGGGGTTTTTTGATGAGAAGTATGGTTATAAAAATAATTCCTATGAATATCTAGGAAATAATTTTGATGAAAAATTTCTCAATGATCAAGGAATCTCATATCAGTTTGCGAAGCAGCAACTGACAGAACTCGTTCCTGGTATCTACATCGTCACCGGCTTTCCCCGAATCCATGAGGATGAAGTTATTAATCAACGATTCAAAGTTATGAAAGATGGATTTTTTCAACCCGATCCCTTTGATGATGAGGTTTTACTTGCAGTCGATACCCCTGAGGGTCTGGTTGTATTACTTGGATGTTCCCATCCCGGCATGAAAAATATGATTGATGCTGCTACCACTCTGATTAAGCGTCCTGTCTATGCAGTTTTGGGTGGTACCCATTTAGTTGAAGCCAATGAGTATAGTCTTGGTTTATCCATGGAATATTTACAGAATGATGCACTAAAGGTCATCGGTGTTTCACATTGCACCGGCCAGGTCGCTATGGATCAATTAGCAGTATCAAATAACCATTATTACCATAATCGAACCGGCAGTTCTCTAATTGTTACATAACCTTTTCATTCATAGTGTCCTGAACCATTTGGATTTATATGCTGATCGTGACAGGGCACATCACTCAACAAGGAGGTTTAGAAATGGGTATCCGCAAGAGTAACTTTGGTATTTTGTTTATCGTGCTGGCAGCAGTGGCACTGATGCTGGTTCCTGCAACCAGTAGTTTTGCAGCTAAGGGCAAGATTATTTGGAAGTCATCAGGACACGGTCCAGCATCTGACCCTTCCCAAATCTTTCATGACAAACTTTGCCACGCTATCACCAAGGCAACCGGTGGTCGCCTTACCGTTAAACCTTTTGTCGGTGGTTCAATTGTTCCTGCTTATAAAGAGGTGGATGCCATTGATCAAGGTGTTTTGCAGATGGGTTATTCTGCGCCAATGTACAACCTGGATAAATGGCCTGCAGCGGGTTTAATCAGCTCCCGTCCCGGTGGATTGCCAGGAGAATCCTTGCGAACCTGGTTTGACTATGCGGGTGGTGCCGACTTGCTGAATAAGATGATGGGTGACTACAATGTCATGACTTTCCCGGGAGCTCTTGCACCCCTTCCCGCAGAGGTTTTCTTCCATTCCAAGGTTAAGCTTGAATCACTTGCCGACATTAAAGGTCTGAAGGCCCGTTGCATGGGGGATGGTGGTGATATTCTCAAGCGAATGGGGGCTGCCACTGTCATTATTCCAGGTGGGCAGATTTATGAAGCAATGCAGCGTGGGACTATTGATGCTTTTGAATATTCTACATTAGCCTCCAACTGGAACATGCACTTTAATGAAGTTGCTCATTATGTCTATCTGTCACCGACTCGGGCACCAAGCGACCCTCAAGTTATTTTCGTCAATAAAGATGCCTTTAATGCTCTCCCTGAGGATTTACAAACAATTGTTAAAGCGGTTGTTTCCCAGTATACCCAAGCTCAGCATGAGTACTTGGTTGCAGAGGGGATCAAGGCTGTTGATAAGTTTAAGGATGCTGGTAATGAAGTCTATAAAGTGCCCAAGGATATTGAAGATGCACTGACTGCCGAGGCTAATAAGTTTTATGCTGAAAAATCAAAGAAAGAAAGTCCTATTTTTGCTGAAATTTATAACTCGATGAAAGCGTTTGGAGAGGCCTACAAACAAAGTAATTAGTTTTTTTAGTGACAGGAGAAGAGCATGCCCACATTGATCAAGTTTTTGAAGGTTATCGATTGGTTAAGTGAAAAGTCTGGACAGTTGGGGAAGTGGGCGGTTCTTCTCCTGATTTTTGCAGGTTCTTATGAAGCCATTGCCCGACACTTTTTTAATGCCCCGACAATCTGGTCTTATGATTCCATGATTATGGCTGGCGGGGTTATTTATATGCTGGGGGCTTCGTATAATTACTTACACGACTCACATACCCGAGTGGATTTATTTTATTCAAGGGCATCACCGCGAAAGCGAGCATTAATCGACGTGATATGCTCGCTGTTTTTATTTTTTCCATTAATGATCATTATGTTCAAGATGGCTGTCATATGGGCAATCAAGGCATGGAGAATACATGAAGTCATGTTCAACAGCTTCTGGTATCCACCAGCTGCCCCATATAGAACTATTTTTGCTATTGGTTTGTTCTTGTTGATTTTACAGGGGCTCGCAAGATTTATCCGGGATCTCTACTTTGTCATAAAGGGGGAAGAAATTGTTTGATTTAAGCGCTGAGCTTGTTGCTTTCCTTATGCTGGGAGGGGTCTTTACTCTGGTATTAACTGGTTTTCCGATTGCCTTTGTTATTGGCAGTGTGTCTTTTCTGGTTGGACTTCTCATCTTTGGCCCCACAACTACTTACCACATCATCTACAGTCGTTTTTATGACTTGTCCTTAAATTATCCATATCTCGCTGTACCCCTGTTTACATTTATGGGGGTTGTTCTGCAGCATTCAGGAATTACTAAGGATTTATATGAAAGCCTCTATGAGTCGCTGGGTCGTTTAAAGGGTGGTTTGGCGATTGTTACAATTGTTTTTGGGACAATTCTTGCTACCTGTTTGGGGGTTATTGCCGCATCCGTTACAATCCTGACCTTGATTGCTCTCGGGCCGATGGTCGAACGTGGTTATGATAGACCTCTGGCTGCTGGAACGATTGTTGCCTCAGGTACCCTGGGAATTTTAATTCCACCAAGTATTATGCTGGTTGTTTATGGTCCCCAAGCCGGACTTTCTATCGGACAGATGTTTATGGGTGCCGTGTTTCCCGGGTTAATTCTAGCCGGTGCTTATCTTTCTTACGTTGTTATTCGATGCCATCTGAATCCTGAGGTTGGGCCTGCTATTCCAGCGGATCAGATGACTCCATTTTCAGCCACTAAGTTGTGGCGCCTGCTTAAATCTCTGGTTCCTCCGGTTTTGTTGGTTCTGGCAGTGTTGGGAACCATTTTTTCCGGGATTGCACCACCAACTGAAGCTGCTGCAGTCGGCTGTCTGGCTTCCATCCTTTTGGCTGTTGCATATGGAAAATTCAGCTTTGCCCTGATTAAACATGCCTGTATAGAAACTCTGCGGGTCAGCGCCTTTGTGGTTATGATTGCTGCACTCTGCTATGCATTTGTCGGAATTTTTATGAGTGCTGGATCCGGCGAGGTTGTCGCACATTTGATACTATCGGTGCCTGGTGGCAGGTGGGCATCATTTGCTATGATCATGTTGATTGTTTTTCTTCTGGGACTGTTTATTGAATGGATTGGTATCGTTTTTATTATTGTTCCGATTTTCTCCCCGATTATCATTAAATTGGGATTTAATCCCCTCTGGGCCGGAATGATGATTTGTATTAATATGCA
>JAOZOH010000192.1 GCA_029933365.1 Desulfuromusa sp.
ACTTTTTCTGTATACATAATATTTCTCCTATAATAATTTTTAGTTACGACTAAGCACAGGTTTTATGTACCATGCGACACTCATCACACGACAAAGGTGTCGGCTCCTGACGGTTATACAGCGGACTCATGTCCCGTAACCGCTGCACAATCGGCGGGAGCTCCTGAAGGATGAAGTCAACTTCTGCTTCGGTATTATTTGCACCAAGGCTGAACCTGGTACTGGAATGGGCCAAGACGATATCAACCCCCATCGCTCCCATAACGTGAGAGGGTTCCAGAGACCCGGACGTACAGGCCGAACCGGAAGATGCCGCAATCCCCTTCATGTCAAAAAACAGCAGCAGTGATTCACCTTCAATATAGTTAAAACTGACATTCAGTGTATTCGGTAAGCGAAAATCAGCATTGGGATGACCGTTCAGTTTCACATCAGGAATTGAACTGAGAATCCCTTTTTCAAGTTTATCCCGGAGATGCCGAACATAATCGTAATCCTTATCCATGTTTTTCATCGCCAATTCGCAAGCGAGACCTAAACCGACAATACTCGGAACATTATGGGTCCCGGCACGCCGGTTACGTTCTTGGTGGCCACCATGCATAAAACGTGAAATCCGGGTACCTCGGCGCAGATACATTGCCCCGATTCCCTTAGGAGCACCAATTTTGTGCCCTGAAATTACCGCCATATCCACATTTGCTTTACGCACATCAACTGGAATTTTTCCGGCAGCCTGAACAGCATCGGTATGGAAACGGACTTTGTGCTTTTTAGCAATTTTTCCAATCTCTTCAATCGGGAAGATATTGCCAGTTTCATTATTTGCCCACATCACCGAAATCAATATAGTTTTATCGGTTATTGCCGCTTCCAGTTCAGCCAGATCAAGCATCCCGTCCTGGTCAACGCCAAGATAAGTGACTTCAAAACCATCCTTCTCCAAAGCTTCACAGGTTTCCAAAACTGCAGGATGTTCGACTGAAGTGGTAATAATGTGATTCCCTTTGTCTTTCAACGCATCTGCAGTTCCCTTGATGGCGTAATTATCCCCTTCGCTACCACAGGAGAGGAAAATGATTTCTGCAGCAGAACAGTTGAGTAATTCAGCAACCTGTTCACGTGCCTTTTCAATGGCACCACCAACCATTCGACCGGCCCAATGCACACTGGACGGGTTACCGAACTGATCACAAAAATAGGGCAACATGGCCTCTAGAACCTCTGGTTTTACGGCAGTTGTTGCATTGTTATCCATGTAAATCTTTTCCACGAAATTCCTCCGGTCAAACAAAAAAGTTAATGATTTACCACTCGAAAATCCTGCTGACGGCGACCATCATTGGTCAAATCTTCCAACGTGACGGACGCCAGGAAAGTACGAATCTGATTCCCCAATCCCTGCCAGACCGATTGCGTTGTACACTCTGAACCACAACCACAACTGCCGTCAGAATTCATACATGATAACGGCATAATCGCCTCTTCTACGGTATCAATAATTTGATCCATACGGATCTCAGCAGCAGGGCGGGCCAGCAGATAACCACCTCCCGGGCCACGTACACTGTTGACAATACCGCCGCGACGCAGTTTGACAAACAACTGCTCTAGATAGTTAAAAGAGATATTCTCGCGTGCCGAGATATCTTTGATAGATACCGGAATGCCGTCGCTGAAGAGATTCAGACTGACCAGAGCACGCACCGCATATTGTGCTTTTGTTGACATTCGCATCAGACTTTTTCCTCTTCAAGTTCTGACTTCCTGTAATGAGCCAGTTCAGTTTGTAATTGTTGCTGTTCTGCTTGTAATTTTTCGACCCGATCCTCCAGACGATGGAGCTGATCAAAAACACAGCTGACTGCTTTAGCGACCGGGTCAGGGAGTTTACCGTGCTGCAAGTCTACACCGACCCGCTTTTCACCTGAGATAACCACCCGTCCGGGAATACCGACAACTGTAGCCGTGGGGGGGACTTCTTTAACCACAACAGAGTTTGAACCAATTTTACTGTCATCTCCGACCTTAAATGGTCCAAGTATTTTTGCCCCGGAGCCAATAATAACGTTATTGCCCAGGGTTGGATGGCGCTTCTCTTTAGCCCACGAGGTGCCGCCCAGAGTCACACCATGATACAGGGTACAATTTTCACCGATCTCAGCCGTTTCACCGATAACCACACCCATGCCGTGATCAATAAAAAACCCGCGCCCGATCGTTGCACCGGGGTGAATCTCTATACCGGTTAAAAATCGACCAAAATGGGACACCAGACGGCCCAAGAATCTCAATTGATGGGTCCATAACCAGTGAGACCAGCGGTAAAAGAACATTGCATGAAAACCGGGATAACAAAATATAATCTCAAACACGCTCCGCACTGCGGGATCACGCTCAAAGACAACTTTTAAATCTTCCTTGAGTTGAGAAAACATTCAATTAACCTCCTGAACCCTATTGCCACATAAGTTATTGTGCAATAAGAATTATCAACTATCACATACTCAGTGATATTTTTTATCATCCGAGCCCTAATTAAGATCAGAATTATCATACCCGACTATTTCTGTCAATTATTTTTAAAACATTTTAGTCAGGTATTTGACGAGGATGAATAGAGTGGGATCATATTCAACCTTTTTTACCGTTCTTAGTAGTCGACAACTGTAAATAAATCTCCTATAATGCACGAGTTTTTGTTGGTAAATCCATTATCCTACCCACTAAAGGAGCGAAAAGATGCCAGATTTTAAGTATCAGGATCCAATGCCACTTGGTACCGACACAACCAAGTACAATAAAATTGAAGGTTCCGAAAAATTTGTCAGTGTTGTGAATTTTGATGGACAAGACGTTCTTAAAGTTGACCCGCAAGCCCTGACAGTTCTTTCAAACACGGCCATGCGGGACGTATCCTTCCTGCTTCGTCCTGCTCATAATGAGCAAGTTGCAAAGATTCTCAGTGATCCAGAAGCATCTGAGAATGACAAGCTCGTAGCGATGGCTTTCCTCCGTAATGCGGAAATCTCAGCAAACTTTGAACTTCCATTCTGTCAGGACACCGGCACCGCAACAGTTGTCGCTAAAAAAGGACAACAGGTCTGGACTGGCGGCAATGATGCTGAACGAATTTCTGAAGGTGTTTACAAAACCTACACTGAAGAAAATCTGCGCTACAGCCAGACAGTTGCTCTCGATATGTATAAAGAGAAGAACACCGGAACCAACCTGCCAGCCCAAATTGATTTGTATGCAACCGAAGGTGATGCCTACAAATTCCTGTTTATTGCCAAAGGTGGTGGTTCCGCTAACAAAACCATGCTTTTTCAGGAAACCAAAGCACTTCTCAACCCCGAAAAACTTGAAGAATTCCTTCTGCAGAAAATGAAAACAATCGGCACAGCAGCTTGCCCTCCCTACCACCTTGCATTTGTTATTGGTGGCACCTCGGCTGATGCCTGTTTGAAGACAGTCAAGCTCGCAACGGCTCATTATCTGGACGAGCTACCGACAGAAGGAAATGAACACGGTCAGGCTTTCCGCGATATTGAACTTGAAGCCAAAGTTCTCAAGCTGGCACAGGAGATCGGAATCGGCGCACAATTTGGTGGTAAATATTTTGCTCATGATGTGCGGATTATCCGCCTGCCACGTCACGGTGCATCCTGCCCAGTTGGCATGGCTGTCTCCTGCTCTGCAGACCGTAATATAAAAGCGAAGATCACCAAAGATGGTCTCTTCATTGAAGAGATGGATCGCAATCCGGGTCGCCTGATTCCTGATGAGCTTCGCACTAAAAAAGGTAGTGCGACTGAGATTAATCTTGATCGTCCGCTCAGTGAAGTTCTTGCTGATCTGTCCAAACTGGAAGTTGGAGCGCCACTGCGCCTCAACGGAACTATCGTCGTAGGTCGTGATATTGCCCACTCAAAATTCAAGGAGATTCTTGATAGTGGCAAACCGCTGCCCGATTATCTGAAAAAACATCCTATTTATTATGCTGGCCCCGCCAAGACACCGGAAGGCAAAGCCTCTGGTTCCTTTGGTCCAACTACGGCAGGACGGATGGATAGCTATGTTAATCTGCTTCAGGACAATGGTGGCTCAATGATCATGATTGCCAAAGGTAATCGCAGCCAGCAAGTGACTGATGCCTGTGCTAAACATGGTGGTTTCTATCTTGGTTCGATTGGTGGCCCTGCTGCTGTTCTGGCCGAAGAGAATATCAAAAAAGTCGAATGTATCGACTTCCCAGAATTGGGAATGGAGGCTGTCTGGAAAATTGAAGTTGAAAACTTCCCGGCATTTATCCTGGTTGATGACAAAGGGAACGACTTCTTCAAGACCCTCGGTCTATA